>NZ_JBEXQA010000010.1:0-155249 GCF_040612395.1 Streptomyces sp. NPDC006430 | reverse complement strand
GGCGCGGGCACTGCTGACCGGCGAGCCGCCCGCCGACGACTACCTGTCGAGCGCCTCCGAGAGCCGCGGGCCCGCCGAGGGGGCTGCCGCTCGGCCGTACGGTCAGATGCTGCGGACGAAGGCGCTGAAGGCCTCCGGGCCGACGGTGAACAGGGGTCCGTCGGGCCGCTTGGAGTCCCGCACGGCGACCCGGCAGGGCTGCGCGGCCACCTCGACGCACTCGCCGCCCGTGTTGCCGCTGTACGAGGCCTTGCGCCAGGCGGCCGTGCCGAGGGGGGCGCACTCGACACACTCGCCGCCGTTGGAGCCGCTGTAGGACGACTTACGCCACAGCGCGCCCGTCAGGTTCTGGATGCTTCCCATAGCGTTCCTCCATTACGCGAGCGATCAGCTCTGCCGACGCCCGGGGGGAGAGGGCCTCGGCTTGCAGTCGAGCGTAGCCGACCGAACGTTCTTTGATCACTTGCGGATTGGCGGTCATGTGGCCGGAGTCATAGCTCTCGCTATAGTGGATGTCCGGGTCATCGTCGAAGCGCAGCACGGTGAACGAGCCCATCATTCCGGCGTGCTGGCCGGCCTTGAATGGCAGCACCTGGATCTCCAGCCACTGCTGGCCTTGGAGACTCAACAGGTGGGCCAGTTGGTTGCGCATGACCTCGCGACCTCCGATCTCCCGGTGAAGGGCAGCCTCGTCCAGTACCACCCACAGAACCGGCGGATTCTCGCGGGCGAGTATGCGCTGTCGATCCATGCGGGCTGCCACGGCAGCGTCGAGGGTGTCGGGGTTCTCGACGCCTAGTACCGCACGCGCATAGGCCTCCGTCTGGAGGAGCCCGTACACCAACTGGCACTGGAACGTGGAGATGTACGCCGCTCGGGCCTCCATCTCCGCGTATGCCTGGAACCACGTCGGCAAGACGCTCCGCAGGACCAGCCCCACCAGCCGGGAGAAGTGCCCGTCCGTGCCGAGCGCCGCGTCCACGCGTTCCGAGAAGTCCCGGGTCGGCACCCGCTTCGTGTTCTCCACCTGTCCGATCAGGGAGCCCGTGCAGTAGATGATGTCGCCCAACTGCGTCTGCTTCAGGCCGGCTTCCTCTCTCAGTCGACGCAGTTCGTAGCCGTAGTAGTCCAGCGGTGAAGCGCTGGGGTCGAGGTCGCGGGCCTGGACCAAGAAGGTCACCCCCATGGAAACGCGGGTCGGATTCAGCCTGTGGCCGAGCGTAGCGGTATCGCCACGCACCGAGTTCGGGAATCTCGCAACCATGTGACACACCTCCGCCCCGCACCCGGGATGCGGGTGCGGGGCGGGGTGTCGCTCGGCGCGGGGTGGGGGGAGATCAGCAGGCGCCGAGGTCCTTCCAGACACCCCATTCACCGGTCGTTCCGGGCTCCTCGTTCTGCGTCCACCACTGGGCCTTCCACTTGTGGCCCTTGTGCGAGACCTCGTTGCCACCGGTGTAGACGGTCCCCGCGACGTACGCCGGCGCCGTGCAGCCCGAGGTGGGCGTGGCCGTGGTGGTCGGAGTCGCCGTCGGCGTGGCCGTCGGGGTCGAGGTGGGCGTGGCGGTCGGAGTGACCGGGGGCTGCGTGGTTCCGCCCAGGGCGTCCGAGATCTGGTTCAGCAGCGTGGTGTTGTCGTCCAGGCCGAGCAGGGAGTACATCATCGCGCCGGCCAGGCCGCGCTGCTTGCCGTAGTCGACACGGGCCTGGACGGACCGCTGGTTCAGGCCGGTGAAGAACTCCCCGTCCTTGTAGAAGTACGAGGCCTTGGCCTGGTCGTCCCAGAAGGTGGTCGCCGGGTTGTCGACGATCCCGCCGAGTTCCTTGTAGTTGGCGATGCCGGCCTGCTGGCTGGTGGGCCGAGCCGCGGAGGGGCCGGTCGCGGTCTGGGCGAGGCCGTTGGTGGTGCCCGCCGGAACGCCCTTCCAGCCGCGGTAGTAGAACTCGTAGCCCAGCGTCAGCTTGCCCGCGGGGAAGCCGCCCGCGATGCCGTAGGCCGCGTTCCCGTCGAGCCAGGAGTCGATGGCGTTCTTGATGCTGTACTTCTCGGTGCCCGGCGCGATCGGGTCGGTCGGGTCGGCCGCCGAGGGCTGGAGCGGGGACTGGTGGTAGGTCGGGCCGTCGCCGTCCCAGGCGCCGTGCATGTCGTACGTCATGATGTTCGCGTAGTCGAGGTACGAACCGATCTTGTCCGTCTCGATGTACTTGATCTTGTCCTGGCCGGCCGGGAGGGCGGCGGTCAGCAGGTACTTCTTGCCGCCGTTGGCCG
Organism: Streptomyces sp. NPDC006430; assembly: GCF_040612395.1. NCBI lineage: Bacteria > Bacillati > Actinomycetota > Actinomycetes > Kitasatosporales > Streptomycetaceae > Streptomyces > Streptomyces sp. NPDC006430. Next base: position 152,980 of record NZ_JBEXQA010000010.1, on the reverse strand, counting down.
TGCCGTACGCGTCGAGCTGCTCACGGAACTCCTTGAGCAGGAGCGTGAAGTTCTGCTTGTCCTCGGGGCCGTAGTGGTTGCCGAGGTGGCCGCCACTGGAGCCGGGGTACTCCCAGTCGATGTCGATGCCGTCGAAGATCCCGGCCGCGGCGCCGGGGCCGCCGTAACCGCCGTCGACGGGCAGGTTGCCCTTGATGTACTGGTCGATGCAGGAGGAGACGAACTTCTTCCGGCTCGCGTCGGTGAGCGCCGCGTCGTGGAAGTACTTCGAGTACGTCCAGCCGCCGATCGAGATGTTGATCTTGAGGTTGGGGTACTTCGCCTTCAGCTGCTTGAACTGGTTGAAGACTCCGACGATCGGCTGGTCCCACTTGTCCGCGACGCCACTGACGCTGTCCGCCGCACTGAAGGACTTCTGGTAGTCGGCGTATGAGTCGCCCGCCCCGTCACCGGCGCTGGGGTTGTTGTCGTCACCCGCCGCCTTGTTCGCCTCGAAGCAGGTGAGGTTCGTGGGGTGGATGTTGCCGAACGAGTAGTTGATGACGTCCAGCTTGCCCGCTATGCCGCGGGTGTCGAGGTGCTTGGGGTAGAAGGCGTTCCCGTACACGCTCCACTGGTCGTAGTACGCGATCTTCACGTTGCCGCCGCCGGTCGCCTCGGCGGTGGCGCCGGCGGCCTGTGCGGTGCCGAGCCCGGCGAAGCCGGCCAGCGCCCCGGCGGCCAGCGCGGCCGTGGCGGCGGCCGCGATGAGGGGTTTACGGATGTGCATGAACTGCCTCCGGGGGGTGGGAGGGGGAAGCAAGAGGTCGGGTGGGAGAAGTGATAGCGATCACCCGAGGTCCGAGTCAATGGTTTGGACCAAAGAAGGACTAGACCACTCGCCGGGTAAATCCCCTCGTCAGAGGCCTGAGCTCATACCAGGAACCGCTCGCCACCCCGGGTGACGAGCGGTTTAAGGGTGCCTTAGGACACCCCGCTGCAAGGTTTCGGCAAGAAACCAGCCGAACTCCGTTCGCATGCGATCAATCGGCTCGCGGCGCCTGCGCCGGCATCCCGTACACATCTGCGACGAGCTCGTAGGAGCGCAACCGGGCCGCGCCGCTGTGCGCGTTGGCGGTCAGCATCAATTCGTCGGCGCCCGTGCGCCGGGCGAGGTCGTCGAGCCCGGCGCGCACCTCGTCGCAGGTGCCGTGGACGACGTTCGTGAGCCAGCCGTCCACGAACTCCCGCTCCAGCGGGGAGAAGTCGTACTCCGCCGCCTCCTGCGGGGTCGGGACCAGTCCGGGCCGGCCGCTGCGCAGCCGCAGCATCGACAGCGCCCCCGTGAGCACCTGGGCGCGGGCCTGCTCGGCGGTGTCGGCGGCGAGCGCCGAGACCCCGATCACCGCGTACGGGGCGTCCAGGACGGCGGAGGGACGGAAGGTCTGCCGGTAGAGCTCCAGCGCGGGCAGCGTGCCGGCCGCCGAGAAGTGATGGGCGTACGCGAACGGCAGGCCGAGCTCGGCGGCGAGGCGGGCGCTGAACCCGGAGGACCCGAGCAGCCACAGCGGTGGCCGTCCGGTCGGGCCCTGCACCGGGCCGGGCACCGCGTGGACGCGGGCGTACGGGTGGCCGTCGGGGAAGTCGTCGTCGAGGAAGCGGGTGAGCTCCACGAGCTGCCGGGGGAACTCCTCCGCGGCCTCGTCGAGGCGCCCGGGACCGCGCAGGGCCGCGGCCGTGCGGCCGTCGGTGCCCGGCGCGCGGCCGAGGCCGAGGTCGATCCGGCCCGGGGCGAGCGCCTCCAGGGTGCCGAACTGCTCGGCAACGGCGAGCGGGGCGTGGTTGGGCAGCATGACCCCGCCCGATCCGAGCCGGATGCGGGAGGTGTGGGCGGCGAGGTGGGCCAGGATCACGGCCGGGGAGGAGCTGGCCACCCCGGGCATGGAGTGGTGCTCGGCGACCCAGTGACGGTGGTAGCCGCGGGACTCGGCGAGCCGGGCGATGTCCACGCTGGTGCGCAGGGAGTCGCGCGCGGTGCTGCCGCTGCCGACCGTGACCAGGTCCAGCACCGACAGGGGAACCGGCGCCAAGCCGCGGACCTCACCGCGGATCGGGTCTTCGCCGCGGATCGGATCTTCGCGATCGTCCGCGCCCGCGCCCCGGCCCGCTTCCCCCGTGTCACTCATCGTCGCTCCCGTCTCGTTCGCCGTCCGTACGAAGAACTCGAACCATCGGTGGGCGGCGGGCATTCCCGGTGCCCGGGCGCGAGGGACATGACCCTGGCATATGCCAGCGGAGTAGCAGGAGGCAGAGGGACGTGATTGCGCCACCAATCTCATCAACAGGCGCTCCACGTAGGCCTCTTGATGGCTATCGTGGTAGGGCAAGCGGTAACAACCTGCTGGGGGGAAACCGTGGCGCTGAAGCCCGAGCCGACCGCGCCGTTCCATTCGGTGCAGTACGCCCTGCGCGTACTCGAAGCGATCGCCCGCCACAAAGGCGGCGTGACCGACGCACAAATCGCACGCGAGACCGGCCTGCCCGCGGTCCATCTCGCCCCGATGCTCCTCATGCTGCGCCGCGAGGGGTACGTCCTGGAAGTGTCGGGCGGCGCCTACGCGATAGGGGACTCCCTCGTCCTGCTCGGCTCCGGCGTGAACCGGCAGCAGGCGCTCCAAGACAAGCTGCAGGAAACCCTGGACCGGCTCCGGGACTCGGTGGGCGCGGCGGTCTACATCAGCCGGTACGTGGACGGCGAGGTGAAGATCACACAGTTCGCGGACAGTCCGCGCACTCCGAAGGTGCACGAGTGGGTCGACTTCCGCTCCGCGGCGCACGCCAGCGCGGTCGGCAAGTGCCTGCTGACCCAGCTCGACCAGAACGCTCGGCGCGATCACCTCTCGCGGCACAAGATCGCCCGGCTCACGTCGAAGACGATCGTGAACGAGCGGATCCTCTTCTCCAAGCTGGACAGCCAGCCGGCCACCGTTCCGGTGCTGGACCTCCAGGAATACGCGGTGGGCACGGTGTGCGCTGCGGTACCGATCACGGCCGGGGCAGCGGTGGGCTGCCTGGCCCTGTCGATGCCCGTCGAACACGCGCACCGACTGCGGGCCGCCGCGGACGTGCTGAACCGCAAGGCCGCACCCCTGCTGCTGTCGCTCACCCTGTGACGTCGCGCTCCGGAAACTCGGTACGGAACAAGGCACGGAAACACTTCGGGCGGCTCCCGGTGAACCGGAAACCGCCCGAAGTACAGGTGCGCCGCCAGGGACTCGAACCCCGGACCCGCTGATTAAGAGTCAGCTGCTCTAACCAACTGAGCTAGCGGCGCCTGACAGAGAAAATACTACCTGGTCCTCCGGGGTGCTCAAAACCAATACCCGTGGTGCGGGGATCAGCGCTCCAGGAGCTCGGTGCGCGCGTGGGCGGCGTACGCCGCGAGCAGAGCGGAGAGGTCCTCCGGCCCCAGGAGGCGGTAGCCGGCGGTGCCCGGCGGGGACCACCAGACCGGGTCCGGCTCCGGGGCGGTGCCGGGGTGTGCCCCGGCACCGCCCCGGGAGGCGCCTCCAGCGGCGGACCCGGGCAGCGACTGGGGGAGGAAACCGGCCCGGCGCAGGGCGAACCGGTGGACCTTGTTCGTCGCCGTGGTCGGCATGGACCGCACGATCCGGACGTAGCGCGGGGACATCTTCGTGCCCAGGTCCGGCTGGGCGGCCAGGAACGCGGAGAAGGCCTCCGGTGAGAACCGTTCCCCCTCCTTGAGGGCGATCGCCGCCATCACCTGGTCGCCCGCCGCCTCGTCCGGCACCGCGTACACGGCGACCGCGGCGGCGGGGGTCCAGCGGGCCAGGACGTTCTCGATCACCGCCGCGGCGAGGTTCTCGCTGTCGACCCGCAGCCGGTCGTCCGTCCGGCCCGCGAAGTAGAGGAAGCCCTCCGCGTCACGGAAGAAGAGGTCACCCGTCCAGTACCAGCCGTCCCGGGTCCGCGCGGCCTCCGCCTCGGGATTTCGCCAGTAGCCCTCGAACAGGCTCCGACCGCGGTTGACCAGCTCACCGATCGCCGCGGAACCGCCCAGCAGACGACCCTGCGCGTCCAGGGCGGCCGGCGGGCACTCCGCGCCCGTCTCCGGATCGATGACCGCCAGGTCATCCCCGGGGGCCGCCCGGCCCAGCGCGCCCGGCGGGGTGTCCGCGGTTCTCTGGACGGAGGCGCCGCCCTCGGTGGCCCCATATCCCTCCACCAGTCGGACTCCGAAACGCTCGGTGAAGCGAGCCGCGTCCACCGCCCCCGCTTCGGTGCCGAAGCCGAGCCGCAGGGTGTGGGCGCGGTCGTCGGGGCGGGGCTCGGTGGCCAGCAGGTACTGGACGGCCCGGCCGACGTAGGTGAAGTACGTCGCACCGTACGCGCGGACGTCGTCCAGGAACGCGGAGGCGGAGAACCGGGGACGCAGGGCCACAGCCGCTCCGCCGACGAGGGCGGGCAGCCAGTCGGCGATGACCGCGTTGCCGTGGAAGAGCGGCATGCAGACGTAGTGGACGTCGTCCGGGGCGACCGAGAACTGCCTGGCCAGCGAGTCCCCGGCGGCGGCCAGCCGGCCCTGGGTGCAGATGGCGGCCTTGGGGGCGCCGGTGGAACCCGAGGTGAAATAGAGGAGGAGACGGGAGCCGGGCCCGGGATTGCCCAGCGTCGCCTCGCCCGGCTTCACCGCCGCGTAGGGGGCGAGCAGGGCCGCGTACTCCTCGGTGTCGGTCACCAGGATGCGCACGCCGGGTAGGTCGAGCCCGCGCAACAGTGGCAGGTGGGCGCGCTCGGTGACCAGGATCCGGCAGTCGGTGTGCAGGATGTCGCGCGCCAGCTCGGGGCCGCGCCGGGTGGGGTTGATCCCGGCGACGGCGGCCCCGGCCAGGGCCGCCGCGCCGAGCCAGAACGGGAACTCGGGGGTGTTGTCGAGCAGCACCCCGACGTGCGGTTCGGCGTCCGACGGCAGGAGGTCGACGAGCAGCGCGGCGCGCGAGGCGGCCTCCTGGGCGGTCCGGTGGTGACTGAGGACGGTGGTGTGCGCGCTGCCGCCGTACTTCAGCCCCGGCCGGGGGTCGCCCCATTGGCGGGCGATGAGCTCCGCAACGGTTTCGGGTGTCGTCCGCATGCCGCCGGAGGATAGCTGACGCTCCATCAGAAATGAACGCCGGGGCTGAACGCCGGGACCCGGATGCCGGGGCTGGACGCCGGGACCTGGACATCAAACCCGGACGTCAGACCCGGGCACCGGGCCCGGACGCTAGAACTGGACGTCTGAGCAGGCGTAGAAGGCGTTTCCGGTGTCGTTGATCGTCCAGACGGCCAGGATCATGTGCCGGCCGGACTTGCCGCTCGGCATGGCGCCCTGGTGAACGGTGGTCATGGCGGGCCGGGCGCCGTTGTAGGCGACGGTGAGGAAGGGCTGGGATTCGAGGGCGGCACGGGTGAGCGGCTTGGTGGGGTCCCAGCCGTCCCTGGTGACGTAGTACTTGAAGTCGGTGGTGGAGTGGTTGGCGGTGAACTGCCACCGGAAGCCGTAGCTCTGTCCGCTGGTCACCTTGGTGGCGGGCCAGGTGCCGCCGCGCGGGTCGTCGAGCTGCGCGAACTCGCTGTGCCCACCGGAACATATCCGGCCGTCGGCCGGACCGGCTGCCGGGAACCCCTTGAGGCCCTCGACGCTCTGCGGCTCCCACTGGATCGGACCGCAGTCGGAGACGGTCTTGTTGGCGCAGAGCTTCTGGCGACTGATGGGGGTGTCCGTGTATCCGTGGCTGCTCGCGGTGGGGGCGGTGACGAGCGCCAGGCCGGCGACGACACCGAGCCCGAGCGCGGCGGCGCCGACGCGTCGCGCCAGGCGGACGGGAAGGTGGACGGGGAGGCGGACGGGCATGCGGATGGGACGCATGATGCTCCTTGAACGTGGGGGGAGTTCGGCGAGAGCGTGCGCACGCGTGGGGATTCAGGTCTAGACCAAGTACCAGGTTATTGACGGGAGTTGGCCATGTCCAGACCAATGAGAGAACGGGTGGTCCGATCGAATCCGGCCACCCGTTCTCCGCTGCTCCCGATCCCCGCGGTCCCCTACTCCGAGCGTCCCGTGTAGAAGGCGACGGTGAGGTCCTTCACGAGCGCCTTGCGCTCGTAGTCGTCGAGCTCGACGAGCCCGCGCGAGGTCAGCCGGTGGACCGTGTCGTCCACCGCGTCCACGATCGAACCGAGCACCGCGTCCCGGTGCTTGGCGTCGATGGCCGCGACCCGGCGCCGCCGCATCGCCTCGGCGACCTCGGGGGCGTACTCGATCCTCGTCGGCTGCGCCGAGTACACCTCGATCCCGACCGCCTCCGTCTCGGTCGCCAGCATCAGGGTCAGCGCGTCACCGACCGCCTCGACGTCGCGCAGGGTCGGGGCGTCCTCGTGGAAGGCATCGGCGGGCAGCTGGGACAGGACCCGGGCCATCGCCGATTCGACCTGCTCGGCGAGGTACTCGGTGTGGTCCTCGACGGCCAGGGTGGCCCGGGCGGTGTCCTTCACCTGCCACACCACCTGGACGACGACCTGCAGGGCCAGCCCGCCGGAGTCCACGGCCGGCATGGGCTCGCTGCGCCAGTGCCGCAGGCGTACGTCGACACGACTGCGCAGCAGGAGGGGGCTGACCCAGGTGAGTCCGGTACGGCGGACCGTGCCGCGGTAGCGACCGAAGAGGGTGAGCACCCAGGCATGGCCGGCCGCGCCCCGGCCCAGTCCGCCGAGCGCCAGGAGTGCGACGATGCCCAGGAAGGCGAGCGGGGGCCAGTGGGTCGCGCGGAGCCCGTGATAGGCGCGGGGCGTCGCGCCGAAGGCTGCCACGAAGGCGGCGGGGACGGCACCGGCCCGCCAGAGCACCGCCAGGCAGCCGGCGAGGGCGAGCCCGCCCACACCCACGCCGACCCAGCCGGGCAGGACGGGGCCGCGGTGCTCGCGGAGCCGGTCGTCACCGCGCGGGACCCGACGACCGGGCGCGGAACGCGGGGCCGGGGGCCGCGGAACGGCGGAGGACTTGGCCGGCGTATGGGGCGGGGGTGGCGTGGCTCCGCTGCGCTCCCCGAGGAACGGCAGGTGCACCGGAACCTCGGTGACGGCGGCGCCGCGGGCGGGCGCGATGCGGGGCACGTCCTGCGCGCTGTCCTGCGCCCCGTCCGTTCCGTTGCCCATCCCGCGGGCCACGGCCTGCGCGACGATGTCGGCGACCTGGGGCCCGGGCACCCCGGCGGTCCGGGTCCCCTCGGGCTGTGGGACGTCCGGGCCGCTGCCCGCCGCGGCTTCGCCGGACGCGGGGCCGGACGCTGCCGGCTCGGTCGTAGCCGGCTCGGAGCCGGGGTCGGGGTCGGGGTCGGGGTCGGAGCCGGGGTCGGCAACAGCCGGCGGCCAGAGTTGACCGTGGGATGCTGCGGGCCCGCCCGCACCGTCGAAGCCACGCAGGCGCAGGGTGGCCGCGCCCGTGTGCGCCGCTTCGCCCTGCGCCGGGTGCGGGATGTCGGGGCCCTGCGGCGCCGGGGCCGGTAGGCCGACCACCGCATCGGGCTCCTGGCCGTACGAGACGGCCCCGGCCAGCGCGTGCACCGGCTCGGCCACGGCCTGGATCCGGGCCGCCGGAACCCCGCTCCGCCCGGCGTCCGCCGCCGGGCGGCCGTGCGGTAGGGCGACCTCGTACGGCACGGCCAGAAGCCTGGTCGGGACACCCGCGACCCAGCCCCGCCCGACGGACCGCCCCGGCAGGGCCTCGGTCGGACGCTCGCACTCCGCCGCGTCCAGGGCTACGCGAGGCCGCGGCTCGGCGGGCGGGACCACCCCCGCGCTCAACGCCTGCTGCGAACCGGAGCGCATCTCCCCCGTACCCCGCGGAGCCGCAGCCCGCGGAGCCGGGGCCTGCGGAGGCCCAGCTTCGGCGCGCCGGGCCCAGCCCCGCGAAGGCGCGGCTGGCGGCACCTCGACACGTGGAGCCGGGGCCTGCTGGCCTGAGGCCTCCGGCGCATCGGCGTGCGGCGGTCGGCCCCCCGAGGCGGAAGCCACCACACCCGAGGCCGAGCCCTGCACAGGCCCAGCCTTGGCACGCCGGGCCCAGCCCTGCGAAGGCGCAGCCGGCGGCGCATCGGCCTGCGCAGCATCGGCCTGCGAGGCGGAAGCCACCGCTCCCGAGGCCGAGCCCTGCGGAGGCGCGGCTGGCGGCGCCTCGACACGTGGAGCCGGGGCCTGCTGGCCTGAGGCCTCCGGCGCATCGGCGTGCGGCGGTCGGCCCCCCGAGGCGGAAGCCACCACACCCGAGGCCGAACCCTGCACAGACCCAGCCTTGGCACGCCGGGCCCAGCCCTGCGAAGGCGCAGCCGGCGGCGCATCGGCATTCGCAGCATCGGCCTGCGCAGCATCGGCCTGCGAGGCGGAAGCCACCGCTCCCGAGGCCCAGCCCTGCGGAGGCGCGGTCTGCGGCGCCTCGACACGTGGAGCCGGGGCCTGCCGGGCCCCTGCGTGCGCAGCGTCGGCCTGCGCAACCTCCGCGTGCGCCGGCAGGGACGAGGCGGGAGCCACGGCATCCGAGGCCGGGGCCTGCGAAGGCGCAGCCTCGGTAGGCCGGGCCCAGCTCTGCGGAGGCCCAGCCTCGGCACGTGGAGCCGGGGCCTGCGGAGGCGCAGCCTGCGCAGGCGGAGCCTCGGCACGCGGGGCCGGGGCCTGCGGGTCCTGGGCATATGGAGGCTCGGCCTGCGGGGTCACGGCGCCCAAGGGCAAGGCCCGCGAGGGCTCGGGGTGGGGAGTCACGGCGCCCAGGGGCAAATCCCGCGGGGGCTCGGGGTGGGGGGCCGCCGGCTGCGGGGCGTCGGCGTGCGGTCGCGGGGGGAGGGGGGCCGCGGGGGGCACTCGGAAGGTGCCCGTGGTCGAGGTGGTGCGCGTGGGGAACATCATTGCCTCCGTCATGCGAACAGCCGGCGCCAGGTTTCCGGGCCCGGGTAGCCGTTGGCCAAGGCGCCGCGCCAGCCCTGGGCGCGCTGGAAGGCCTCGACGTTGCGGCGGTCGGCCTCGCTCCAGCGGGGACCCGGGTCGGACGTGTAGTTCTTGCCGAAGCCCTTCTTCACCAGCTGGCGGCCAAGGGCGGTGATGGACGGGTGGGTGGCCCCGGGGCGAAACGCGGCGGCGCCCGGATAGGCGGGAACCCCGGCGGCACCGTGCGCGGGAACCCCGGCGCGGCCGGGCGCGGAAACCCCTCCGGCACCGTGCGCGGGAACCCCGGCGCGGCCGGGCGCGGGAACCCCTCCGGCACCGTGCGCGGGAACCCCGGCGGGGCCGGGCGCGGCGTCCACGGTCGGTCGGATGTCATTGCCCTGTTGTTCGACCAGCAGTTGCCAGGTGTAAGCGCCCGGAAATCCGTCGGCGTCCGCACCCGTCCAGCCCTGGGCGCTCTGGAAGGCCTGGGTGGCCAGCCGGTCCGCGTCGGTCCACAGCGTGCTCGCCCCCTTGGGGTAGAAGCGCCGGCCGCCCCGGTCGATCAGCATCTCGCCCAGTTGGGCGACGTACTCGTTGTTCGCGCCCGGGCCGAACTTCGCGACGCCGGGGTAGGCGGTCGGGAGCGCCGGCTTCGGGTCGGTCCCCGGGCCCTCGGAGACGATGCCGCCCGTCACCCCGTTGAACCGGTACGGGACGTACTTCGTCGCGTTGGTCCAGTAGCCGTAGGGGGTGGCCAGCTTCCGTGTGGTCGGGCGCGTCTGCTCGTAGGCGATGTAGTGCGTGCGCGTCTCGTCGACCCACCCGCCGAAGAGGGTGACGTGCGAGCCGTTGTTGGGGTTGTCCGGGTTGTGGAAGAGCAGCATGTCCCCCGGCAGCAACTCCTCCTTGGTGATCTTGGTGGCGAATTTGTCGAGGCTGCCGGTCCACTCGTTCGTACCAAGGTTCCACGCCATCGAGACGAAGCCGGAGCAGTCCTGGCGGTACCCGTCGGACCAGTACTCGGACATGCTGTACGGGACCTTCGCGTCCAGCCACAGCTTCGCCCGGTTGACGATCGTCGCCCGGTTGATCCGCTTGAGCGCCGACGGCGCCCCGGGTGCACCCGCCGGCTTGGCCGGCGCCGGCCGCCCGTGCAGCGGAGAGCGGGTGCCCTGCGGGGAGCCCGGGTCGTCCAGGGAGACCGGCCCCGGCCCGGTGCCCGGGGGGGCTGCCGCGAGTGCGACCGAGCCGCCTCCGCCGAGGACGACACCCGCCGCGGTGGCCAGCACCAAAGCCCGGCGGGCCCCGCGGGCGGCGGGGTGGCCACCGTCCCGGAGCGGTATGGCCCGCGCGCGGGCGAGGGCGCGACGGCGCTGCACGCAACCGAGGCAGCCGCAGTCGCCTGCGGGCTCGTACTCCTGGAAAACGGGCGTCGGCATCGGTACAGGCATCTGCACGTGCGTCGGAGGCTGCATCGTCATGCGGTTGCGTCCACTTCCCTGCTCGTCCACTGGTCGGGCGGGCCGCGCATCTGGCGGGGTATCAGATTCGGCTCGGCCCAGACATATCGTGCACGATAAACCTCTTAAACATGGGTTAATCGGACAAGGTGGGCGCGGCTTGTCACGAGCACCTCTGGAGGTGGGGTAGAGTTTTCCCTGTCAGCAAGCGCCGCTAGCTCAGTTGGTTAGAGCAGCTGACTCTTAATCAGCGGGTCCGGGGTTCGAGTCCCTGGCGGCGCACAGACAAGGGGAAGCCCCTCGTAGCGAAAGCTGCGAGGGGCTTCTTCGTCGTACCGCCCGGCCCGAGTGCCGCCTCACGCTGCCGCGCCGGCGCCGGGGCCCGTGTCCGGGGCCTCGTCCGCGGCCTTGCCCGTGCCCGTCAGGTAGGCCGACACGACCACGTTCGCCGTGTACTCCTTGGCCGCCTTGTCGTACGTGCCCCCGCAGGTCACCAGGCGCAGCTCGGCCCGGCCCTTGATCCGCGGACCGTACGCGCGGTGCGGGTCGAAGCCCGCGCGCTCGTACACCCGGACGTCCTCGATCGTGAACTCGGCGACCGACCCGTCCATCCGCACCACCCGCACCTTGGCGCCCGGATGCGTCGAACTCAGGCCGTAGAACACCGCCGGCTTCGACGCCGTGTCCACATGCCCGACCAGCAGCGCGGTTCCCGCTTCGCCGGGCTTGGCGCCGGCGCCCCACCACCCCACGGTGCCGGGGCGGTCGTACGGTGGTGGCTCGATCGCGCCGTCGGCGTCCAGGCCCCGGGAGACCACCGGGGCCTGGACGCCCATGGACGGCACATCGAGCCGCACGGGCACGGACGCACTGAGCGGGGCGTGGGCGGCCGGCAGCCCCGGAACGGGGATCGCCGGCCCGCCGGCGGTTCCGCCCGGCGCGCCCGGCGGAACCCCGGTGATCTCGCGGCCCCACAACCACAGGCCGAGCACCAGCACCGACCACGCGGCAAGGGTCAGCAGCCGTCCTCCGCCGGAGGACCTCGGCTCCCCCGAGCCCGTCACCCGCGCCTCACTCGCCGCTGCGGCGCCGGCGCAGGGCCAGTGCCCGTCCCGCGACGACCAGAGTGGCCGCGGCGGCCAGTACGGCGCCGATCACGGTGTGCGGCAGACCCGGGCCGTCGGGCCCGTGGCTCTTCTTGGCCGCCGCAGCCTGGTCGCGGGCTTGGTCCTGGCCCTGGCCCTGGCCCTGGCCCTGGCCCTGGCCCTGGCCCTGGTTCTGGCCCTGGCCCTGGCCCGCTGCCTGAGCCACCCGGGCCGTCTGGGCGAGCTCGGCGGCCATGCCGCCGCCGCCCGCGTGCACCGGCCAGACCGGCGACTGGTGCGGGTTCGGACGGTCGCGGTCGCGGTCCTGGTCGTCGCGGTGGCGGACGACCTCGATGGAGCCCCGTACGCGGTCGTCGTGGCCGTCACACCGCACCCGGATGTCGTGCCGGCCCGGCTGGGCGTGCGAGCTGATCATCGCGTCGCCCCACAGCGACCGCTCGCTGTCGCGGCCCGAGGACAGGTGGACCTCCGCCACGAAGACCGAAGACTTGGCGGACCCCGACGTACCGTCACAGCCGCGGACGCGCAGCTTGACCTGCGCCCCCGGCTCGGCCCGGTGCGGATCGACCGACACGCTGCCGCGGTTGTCCTCACCCGCGGCGAGGGCGGTGGGTGCGGACACCGCGGTGAGCGCCGCCAGAGCGACGGCCACCCCGCTGACGCGGAGAGCGATCAGAGCACTGCGCATGGTGAACCTCCTCAGCAAGGAGCCTCACGTGCGGCGTGCCGCTCCGCATCCGGAGCGGCACGTGCTTGACCCATTCGGATCAGACGAGATCGACCAGGTCGGCGATGGAGTCCACGGTCTTGGTCGGTCGGTACGGGAACTTCTCGGTGTCCTGGACGGAGGTCAGCCCGGTCAGCACGAGGAAGGTCTGCATCCCGGCTTCCAGCCCGGCCAGCACGTCGGTGTCCATCCGGTCGCCGATCATCGCGCTGCTCTCGGAGTGCGCTCCGATGGCGTTCAGACCGGTCCGCATCATCAGCGGGTTGGGCTTGCCGGCGAAGTACGGCTGCTTGCCGGTCGCCTTGGTGATCAGCGCGGCGACGGCGCCCGTGGCGGGCAACGGGCCCTCGGTGGACGGGCCGGTCTCGTCGGGGTTGGTGCAGATGAAGCGGGCGCCCGCGTTGATGAGGCGGACCGCCTTCGTCATCGCCTCGAAGCTGTACGTCCGGGTCTCGCCGAGGACCACGTAGTCGGGCTCGTGGTCGGTCAGGACGTACCCGATGTCGTGCAGGGCGGTGGTCAGTCCGGCTTCGCCGATGACGTACGCGGTGCCGCCCGGTCGCTGGTCGTCGAGGAACTTCGCGGTGGCCAGCGCCGAGGTCCAGATGTTCTCGACGGGAACGTCGAGTCCCATGCGGCTGAGGCGGGCCTGGAGGTCGCGCGGGGTGTAGATGGAGTTGTTGGTCAGGACCAGGAAGGGCTTGCCGGAGTCGCGCAGCCGCTTGATGAAGGCATCGGCGCCGGGGATCGGCGTGCCCTCGTGGATGAGGACCCCGTCCATGTCGGTGAGCCAGGATTCGATCGGCTTGCGCTCTGCCACTGGATTGTTCTCCGCTCTCGGTGGCCGTGACCTCTGACCTGTGACCCGCGACGTGTGGCCTATGGCCTGCGGACCGCTGGTCTGTACCACCCTATCGGGGCCGGGCCGTGGACGCTTTCGGCGTCCACAGCCCGGACTACGGGGACCCGGCGAGACCCCGGGCGGGACCGCGGGCGGGCCCCGGATCAGCCGCGCTTGACGTTGTCGACGCTCCAGCGATGTTGACGCCGGCGACCACGCAGGCTGCCGCGTAGTCGGATTCGAGGCGCCGGGCGTACGCCGCCATCCCGGTCAGCTCCAGGGCCTCGGCGACGCGCCCGGGGACTTCGGCCTTCGGGGCCTTCTGCGCCTTGAGGCCGAACGCCACGTTTTCTGCACCCGCATGTGAGGGAAGAGCGCGTACTGCTGGACGACCATGCCGATGCCAACGCCGGTGCGGCGGGAGCGCGGTGACGTCCCGCCCTGCGATCAGCACCCGGCCCGCGACGGGTCGTACGAAACCGGCGACCGCGCGCAGCGCCGTGGTCTTGCCCGAGCCGGAAGGGCCGAACAGCGCCAGGACCTCGCCCAGTTCGACGGTCAGATCGAGCCGGTCCAGCACGGTGGCGGCGCCGTACGCGACGGACACCGCGTCGAAGCGGATGCCGCTCAAGCCGACTCCACCAGGATCGGGGGCAGTTCGGCGATGGAGCCGAGGACATGGGTCGCGCCGTGCTCGGTGAGGGCCGCCCGGTCGTGGGCGCCGGTGAGGACGCCGGCCACGATGCCGGCTCCGGAGCGACGGCCGCTGAGCATGTCGTACGCGGTGTCCCCCGCCACCACGACCTCCCGTACGTCGGCCACGGCGCCGGTGCGCAGGAACGCGGCCAGCACCATGTCCGGGTAGGGCCGGCCGCGACCGCCCGCGTCGGCGGGGCACAGGGTGAGGTCGGCCAGCCCCTGCCAGCCGAGGGCGTCGAGGATGGCGTCCTGGGTGACGCGGGCGAATCCGGTGGTCAGGACGACGGTGCGGCCGTCGGCGCGGAGCGTCTCGATGACCTCGCGGGCGCCGGGCACGGGAGCGATGAGCCCTCCGTCGACGAGTTCTCCGTACGCCTCCTCGAAGGCGGTGTTGGCGCGCTGTGCGAGCTGCTCCGTACCGAAGAGGTGGCGGAAGACGGAGATCTTCGACTCGCCCATGGTGTCGCGTACGTAGTGGAGCTTGGCGCGGTGGTCGGCGGTGCCGGGTCGGACGCCGAGGCGCTCGGCGGCGCGTTCGAAGGCCTGCTCGACGAGGCCGCCGTCGGCGACGGTGGTGCCGGCCATGTCGAGGACGATCAGGTCGTTCTTGCGTGCGGTGGTCACGGCGGCTACCAGCCCAGTTCGTTCGCGGTGGTCTCGGCTATGGCGGGCGAGCAGGTCATCCCTCGTCCGCCGGGTCCGGTCACCAGCCAGACGCCGTCGCTGACCTGCTGGCGGTGGACGACTCGGGTGGTGTCGGTGCATTGCGCGTACACGCCCGCCCAGCGGCGTCGGACCTTCGGCAGCGGGCGGCCCAGGAAGGATTCGACGACCTCGGTGAGGTGCGCGGAGGGGTCCTCGTGGGTGTCGAACGCGAAGGGGTGTTCGTACTCATGGGTGTCGCCGATGGTCAGACCGCCGTCCTGGCGCTGGACCATCAGCAGTTGCATCTTGTGCGCGGCGGCGATCGACGCCTGCGGCTGCCCGGCGACGAGGGCGTCGAGGGCGGGGCCCTCGTACGCGGGGTAGTAGCGGAAGCTGTCGGCGTCCGCGACGGAGGTGGTGAGCGGCTCGCCGAGCGGGGCGGTCTGCATCATCTGGAGCCGGACGCGGCGCACGGGCAGGTCGGGGACCAGTTCGCGGACCAGCCCGGACAGCCAGGCTCCGGTGGCGAGGACGACGGCGTCGCCCCGGTGGACCTCGCCGTGGTCGTCGCGGACGGCGCCGTTCCCGACGACCTCGCGCACCTCCCGTCCGGGCAGGAAGGTGTACCGGCCGCGCGTACGGAGGGCCTCGCGCAGGTGGAGCTGTGCGGTGCGCGGCTCGACGGCCGCGTCCCGCGCGCACCACAGGGCGGCATCGAAGACGCCGCGCAGGGCTGGGTTGATCGTCCGCGCCTCTTCCGCGGTGACCAGTGCGTAGCCGCGGGCGGCGGCGTCGGGGCGGGCGGCGGCGGCCTCGGCGACGGCGTACTCGCGGGCGCCCCGGACGGGGGTGAGGGAGCCGATCGCGCGGAAACCCAGGCCGGGCACCTCCCCGCCGATCCGTTCCCAGAGGTCACGGGCGCGCAGGGCGGTCTCCAGTTCCTCGCCCCCGGCCCGTCCGCTGACCCAGATCTGGCCGAAATTGCGCAGCGAAGCGCCGCGGGCCTCGGCCTCCCGCTCGATCTGGACGACCTGGTGGCCGCGTTCGACTGCTTGCCAGGCGTGCATGGTGCCGACCACGCCGCCTCCTACGACTATGACTCTCACGCGGTCCACGGTGGGCGCGGCCCGTGGACCGCGCGGAGCGCGGCGGCAACGGGACGGCGAACAGCCCCCAACACTTGGACTAGACCCGTTACCTTTCCGTGATGCCGCTGCGCCCGTTTTCCTCCGTTTCGAGGTGCTCCGCCCGGTGCTACGAGGGCTTTAGCCGGGTCGTGAAGCTGAACCGGTCGCCACGGTAGAGCGAACGCACCCGCTCCAGCGGCCGGCCGGCCCGGTCCCGCGAGAACCGGTGGATGAGCAGCATGGGCAGGGCGGGGGGCGTGCCGATCAGCAGGGCCTCGCGGGGGGTCGCGAGGACCGTCTCCAGCTTCTCGTCGGCCTCCCCGAACGAGATCCCGAGGCGCTCGCGGAGGTAGCCGTAGAGGGAGGAGTCCGGCTGGAACTCGCTGTCCAGGCGGGGCGCCCGCGCCACGCGGACGTACGTGCTCTCCAGCCCCACCCGCTCGTCGTCGGCCAGCAGCACCCGCTCCAGGTGCCACACGGGCTCGCCCGGCTCGGCACCGATGCCCGGGGCGAGGTCGGGCGGGCAGGGGAACTGCTCCAGCCCGATCAGGTTGCGGCCGGGCCTGCGGCCCTGGAGCCGCACGCCCTCGGTGTAGCTCGCGAGCGACAGCGGCTGTTCGAGCTTCGGACCGGCGACGACGGTACCGCGCCCGGAGCGGCGCAGCCGGCCCTCCAACAGGAGCTCGCGCAGGGCCTGCCGTACGGTCTCGCGCGCCACCTCGTACCGCTCGGCGAGGTCGCGCTCGGTGGGCAGCAGGCCGCCTTCCCCGAGGTCGTCGAGAAGGTCCGCGATGCGGGCCTTGACGGCGTAGTACTTGGGGACCCGACCGTGTTCCGGGATGCCGAAGCGGACGGGCGAGCCGGGGCGGTGCTGCTGGATCCGTTCTTCCACGCTGGGACTGTACGCGGGCCGGGTGTACGGGGTTCAGCGCGCGGGAGTACGCAGCCGCCGCGCGCCCAGCACGAGCCCGCCGCCGGCGAGGAGGGCGGCTGCGGCTCCGCCGCCGTACGCCCAGTCACGCGGACCGGTGTCTGCCAGCGATCCCGCCTCGGCCGCCTCGTCGGGTCCTTCGACGGAGAACCGGTAGCCGCCCGCCTCGCCGACCCAGTCGCCGTCGTCAGCACGGCGCTGGACGAGGGCGGCATCGGCGAGGACATCGCCGCCGGGGGTTGCGGGGGCGAAGGCGAGGTGGACGCGGACCGTCAGGGAACCTCCGGCGCGGACGGTGAAGCCCGAGAAGGCCTCGCCCCCGTCGAAGACCGCGATGATCTCGTCGCGGTCGCTCCGTTCGAGGGTGACCGGGAAGGTGCCGCCGGGGGCATCGAATTCCATCCGGAAGTGCGCGGGGCGCAGCGCGCCGGCCTGATCCGTGAACACGACGACCGGATGGATGGCGGTGCATTCGGAACGTGTCGTGTTCGTGAGGTCCAGGAACCAGGTCTGCGGTCCGCCTCCGGTCCGGTACACGGCCGGCCCGCCCCGGATCCTGGCGCCGATGGGGAAGGCCGTGTTCTTCCCGTCCCCGCAGGTGGCCTCCATCCGGGACGGCAGCGCGGGCGCCGGCCGGGCGCCGCCACCGGTCCCGACGTCCGCACCGGCACGCGGCGCGGACAGGGCGACCAGGACGGCGGAGAGGGCAAGGGCTTTGCGCAGTCGCATGGAAGACCTTCGCTTCGCGGCTCGCCGGATGGGGCGGTGATCGGACGGGACGGTGATCGGACGGGACGGTGATCGGACGAGGCGACAATCACCCCGACCCCTCCGCACCCTCCCACGCACGCGGAACCAGCCTGCGCCGCCACGCACGACCAGCCCCCGGCGCCACCTGATCGGCCCCACACCACCCCGCCGACTGGCCGCGGGCAGAAGCCTCAGCCGCCGCGCCCGAAGAACGGCGCGAGCGCCAACTCCGCGGCCCCCTCGGCCACCCCGACCTCGGCCACGCCCACGGCCGGCACCTCGCCCCCCAGGCTCCGCGCCGCCAGGACGCCGCGCACCCCCGCCACGAACACCTCCGGGGCGGAATCCACCACCCGGCCGCCCAACCGCACCCGGTCCACGCCCAGGAGCGCCACCACGTTCGCCGCCCCCTCGCCCAGGATCCGCGCGGCCTCCGCCAGGTCCCCGCGCTCCACCGCCGCCAGGCACAACACCTCCGCGCAGCCCCGTCCCCCGCACCGGCACGGCGGCCCGTCCAGGCTGAGCACCTGGTGTCCGAATTCACCCGCCGCCGAACGCTCGCCCCGGTAGACCTCCCCGTCCAGCCGCAGCCCCGCCCCCAGGCCGGTGCCGAGGTGCAGGTACACCGAGGTCCCCGCCCCGGCGACCGCGGCCCCCGCGTTGGTGTCCTTGTCCACCACCACGGGCGGAGCCCCCGCCCCCAGCCGCGTCGTGACCGCCGCCCGCAGTGGGAAGCCCTCCCACGCGGGGAACCCCGTCACCCGCCCGAACACCCCGGCCCGCCAGTCGAGCGGCCCCGGCGCGGCGATCCCCACGCCCAGCAGCGGCCCCGGACCGGCGTCTCCGGCCACGCGTGCCACCGCCCGTACGACCGCGTCCACCACCGCGTCCGGACCGGCCCCGAAGTCCAGCGGCTCCCGGTGGTCCGCTGCGACGCCGCCGGCGAGGTCCGTCCGTACCGCCCTGAGCTCGTCGCGGTCCAGGTGCACGCCGACCGCGTACCGGGCCTGCGGCACGAGCCGCAGCAGCGTCCGCGGCTTGCCGCCCGTCGATGCGCTGCGGCCGGCCTCGCCGACCAGTGCCTCCGCCCGCAGCCGCGCGGTGATCTTGCTGACGGCCTGCGGCGTGAGCCCCGTGCGCTCGGCGAGCTCGGCGCGACCGAGGCCGGCGGGCCCGGCTCCGCGCAGCAGGTCCAGTACCAGTGCGTCGTTGTGCCCGCGCAGCGCCGGCAGGTTCACGCCGCTTCCATTGCCCCTGCTACCCCAGTCCACCTGCCTATTGTCCACCCTCCTTGCACTTAGGCAACACTGTTGCCAAAGTAGGCACCATGAACGCCTCCCCCAGCGCCCCCCTGCGCGTCGGCCTCGTCGGCTACGGACTCGCCGGCTCCGTCTTCCACGCTCCCCTCGTCTCGGCCACCGACGGACTCGTCCTCGACACGATCGTCACCTCCGACCCCGGCCGCCAGGCCCGGGCGCGCGAGGCCCACCCGGGCGTCCGGATCGCCAACACCGCGCAGGAGCTCTGGGACCTCACCCCGGCCCTCGACCTGATCGTCGTCGCCTCCCCCAACAAGACCCACGTCCCGCTCGCCACGACCGCGCTCCACGCCGGCATCCCCGTCGTCGTGGACAAGCCGCTCGCCGCGACCGCCGCCGAGGCCCGCGAGCTCGCCGACCTCGCCGACCGGACCGGCACCTTCCTGTCCGTGTTCCAGAACCGCCGCTGGGACAACGATTTCCTCACCCTGCGCCGTCTCCTCGCCGACGGCGAACTCGGTGAGATCCAGCGCTTCGAGTCCCGGTTCGAGCGGTGGCGCCCGCAACTCAAGGGTGGTTGGCGCGAGTCGGGGGCCCCGGAGGAGATCGGCGGCCTGCTGTACGACCTCGGCAGCCACGTCGTCGACCAGGCGCTGATGCTGTTCGGCCCGGCCGTGCGCGTGTACGCGGAGACCGACGTCCGCCGCTCCGGCGCCCAGGCGGACGACGACACCTTCATCGCCGTGACGCACGCGAACGGCGTCCGCTCCCACCTCTATGTCAGCGCGACCACCGCGCAACTCGGCCCGCGCTTCCGGGTGCTGGGTTCCCGGGCGGGCTACGTGAAGTACGGGCTCGACCCGCAGGAGGCGGCCCTGCGCGACGGACAGCGGCCGGGCGACGCAGGCACCACGTGGGGCCTGGAGCCCGAGCACCTGTGGGGCCGGCTGGGTTCCGGCGAGTCCCCGCTGACCGGCGGCGGGGCCCCGGTTCCGACCGCACCGGGGGACTACCCCGCGTACTACGCGGCGGTGGCGTCGGCACTGCGCGACGGCGGCCCGACGCCGGTGACCGCTCACGAGGCGGCACGCTGCCTGGCCGTGCTGGAGGCGGCCCGGACCTCGTCCCGGGACGGAGTGGCCGTGGATCTGAGCACTACATTGTCCTGAAAATATGCAGTTTGAGGGGCGTAAACGATCTATCCTGCACAGGCTGTCGATCATCGCGCGTATGACGAATGGAATCTGTCTGTGAAGCTGCCCCGGATCGCATCGGTCGTTGCCACCGCGGCGATCGCCCCGGCCGTCCTGCTCGCCTCTCCCGCCTTCGCCGCCGACGGCACCGCGCCGGCCGCAGCGTCGGCGCCGACCGCAGCGGATCAGGCCCCGGCCGGCCAGGGTGCGGAGAAGCCGGCCGAGAAGCCTGCGGACAAGCCGACGGAGGACCCCCGGGCGGCGAAGGACAGGGCCGCCATCCAGGCGATCCTGGCCGACCCGGCGAGCGGTCGCGGCGTACGCGAGGCGGCCGAGAAAGCGCTGAAGGGTACGGCCGCGGACATGCGGCACTTCCTTGAGGTCGAGTGGGCACAGCAGCAGCTCCAGGACGACCGGGTCCGGGTCGCCCAGATCGCGAGCGCGGGCGGTCCCGCGGTGCGGAAGGCAGCCCGGGAGGCCCTGCGGGTGGACACCCGGGAAGCCATCACCGCGTTCCTCACGCACGGCCAGCACGTCGCCCGCTTCGAGGACGACAAGGTCGAACTGGCGCGCATGCTCAACGGAGCGGGCAAGGGCATCACCGCGGCGGTCAACCAACTGCTGGACAACGGCACTCCCGAGCAGGTCCGCGCCTTCATCACGACCGGCCAACACACGGTCCGGGCGGAGGACGACCGGGTCGCGGTGCTGGGCATGCTGAAGGATGCCGGCCGGGGCCTGAAGGAGGGCATCATCAAGCTCCTCGAAGGCAACCCCACCCCCGCGCAGCTGCGCACGTTCGTGACGACGACGCAGCACGAGCTGCGCGACGACGACAACAGCGTGCTGATCTGGGCGATGCTCAACAAGGCCGGGACGGAGCTGAAGAAGGCCGCGATCGCCGCGATCAACGGCACGCCCGCGGACCGCGCCGAGTTCCTCAAGACCGGGCAGTTCACGGCCCGCGACAAGGACAAGGCCGCCGAGGGGCAGACCGGCAAGCCCGACACGGGCAAGGGCGGATCCACCGGCCAGGGCGGCGCCCAGCAGGCCTCGACCACGACCAGCACGACCAGCACGAGCACGGGCGGCAACACCAAGCTCACCGCGGCGGGCGGTTCCGGAGGCTCGCTCGCGAGCACGGGCGCCGGTGCCGAGACCGCGCTGCTCGCCGGCGGCAGCGCCGCCGCGCTCGGCGCGGGCGCCGGGCTGGTCGTCGCTAACCGCCGGCGCCGCACCTCCACCAAGGGCTGACCGGCGCCCCGGCCGCGCCCGCTCACGCTCACGCCCTCGGCGCCGTGCTGGCGGCGGGCGGCGAGGGCGTGAGCGGCTAAGCGCCCTTGAACTCCTGGCGCTGACGGCCCAGTCCTTCGATCTCCAGCTCCACGACGTCACCGGCCCGCAGGTACGGCTTCGGCTCCGGCTGGCCCATGGCCACGCCCGCCGGGGTCCCGGTGACGATGACGTCGCCCGGGTACAGGGTCATGAACTGGCTCAGGTACCGCACGACTTCGCCGACCGGGAAGATCTGGTCGGCGGTGCTGCCGTCCTGCCTGAGCTCGCCGTTGACCCACAGCTTCACGTCCAGGGCCTGCGGGTCCTCGATCTCGTCGGCGGTGACCAGCCACGGACCCAGCGGGGTGAACGTCTCGCAGTTCTTGCCCTTGTCCCAGGTGCCGCCGCGCTCGATCTGGAACTCGCGCTCCGAGACGTCGTTGACCAGCGTGTACCCGCCCACGTGCGCCAAACCCTCCGCGGCGGAGGAGAGGTAGCGGGCGGTGCCGGCGACGACGACGCCGAGCTCGGCCTCCCAGTCGGTCTTCACACTGCCGCGCGGGATGAGCACGGTGTCGTCCGGGCCGACCACGGTGTCCGCGGCCTTGAGGAACAGGATCGGCTCGGCCGGCGCTTCCGCGCCGATCTCGGCCGCGTGCTCGAAGTAGTTCAGCCCGATGCCCACGATCTTGCCGATCCGGCCGATCGGCGAACCGATCCGCAGGCCCTCCGCGTCCAGGACCGGGAGCTCCCCGGACACCGCCGCCTCCCGCACCCGGGACAGCGCGGAGTCGTCGGCGAGCAGGGCACCGTCCACGTCCGCGATCAGGGCGGACAGGTCGCGCAGGGATCCGTCCCGGTCGAGCAGTGCGGGACGCTCCGCCCCGACCGGTCCGACACGCAGCAGCTTCATGGGCATTCTCCCGTGGTCGTGAGTGGTCGACCCATGGGCGTGCCCCGGGCCGGACGATGGGTTGCGGCCATCGGAGGATTGGTTGATCCTCCAAGATGCCTGGCCAATCCGCAACACCGTGTTCACATCCCGGAACGGGCCCCCGCCCCCTCCGCCTGCGCCTCCGCCGGGGCCCGGGAGTCCTTGCGGTACTGGAGCCAGGCCCGCTCCGCCACGGACCAGGCGGTGGTGGTGACCAGGTACAGCCCGGCGGCCAGCGGCACCACGGCGGCCGTGATCAGCGTCCCGAACGACAGCAGCGGCAGCGCACCGCCCAGCTTGCGCAGCACCTCCTGCTGCTCGGCGCTCACCTCGGCGGCGACGCCGGGCCCGCCCTTGCGACGGGGGACGGCGATCACGGGAGCCGAAGCGGACGCGGCGGCGGCCCGCCGGCCCCGGACGGCGCTCCACGCGGCGACCGCGGCCACGGCCGCGAACAGCCCGAGGAACACCAGCCCCTGCGCCCCGAGGAGGCCTCCGTCACCGAGGGCGTCGCTCCACCGGGCACCCAGCGGGGCAGCGAACAGCCGGTGGTCCAGCAGCTCGCCGGACGAGGAGAACGCCCGGTACATGAGGAAGAACACCGGCAGCTGGAGCAGCACGGGGAGGACACCGGCCAGCGGGGTCGCACCGCGGAACGCGGCCCGGTTCAGCGGGTGCAGGGCGAGCCGTACGAGCACGGTGAACAGCACGATCGCGGCAGCGGTCGCGGACTCGGCCAGTACCGGCTCCAGCAGCCGGCCCAGCTCGACAACAAGGCGGGTGAAAACGGACACGCGGGCCCTCCGAAGGGTCTCGTCGAACGTCGAAAGGAATGCATTTCGGCGTGACGACCCGCGAGGGGCACAACAGCGAAGGAAGGGGAAGAAGAGGAAGAACGAAGGAGAACTGCGCGCCCCTACGCGGCCGTCGGGACCGCACGGCCGGGCGCCCTCGGCCGCGAACGGCCCGAGGCGTCGGGATCGCGCTGCGGCAGGAACGCCGTGCGCTGCTCGCGATCACGGATCGCGGTGCGTATGCGGTGCGGCGGCACGGGCCGCACGAGACGCGCGGCCAGAGCGGCTGCGCCCGCGGCGACGAGGGCGACCGTGGCCCCGAGGACGACCACGAGGGCGCTCAGGCCACCCTCTTCGGCCGACAGGCCGAGGACCAGGGGAGCGATGACCGCCCAGGCCAGCACCAGGAAGGACCAGGACGGCCACCGCCCACTGCGTTGCCGAGCCATGCAGACCGCCCCCTTCCCCTCCTGCGCACGAACTCCCGTACGCACGACCGATACTAACCGCGCCCACCGACAACGCGGCAGTGCCTCACGACTTCAACGTCCCCCAGACCACGAGCCGGTACCTGGAGGTGTACTCGGGCGTGCAGGTGGTGAGGGTGATGTACGCACCGGGCTCGACGTAGCCGTACTCCGGCCCGGCCGTGCTCCGCGGGACGGGCGCGATCACCCCGGTGTCCCGCTCGCTCGTCTGCCCCAGGGTCTTGCCCACCACGTACGTGAACCTGCGCCCCCGAACGTCGACGATCAGCTCGTCCCCCGCCGTGAGGCGGTTGACGTACCGGAAGGGCTCCCCGTGGGTGTTGCGGTGCCCGGCGAGCGCGAAGTTCCCCTCCGCCCCGGGTTGGGCGGTCCCCGGGTAGTGCCCGGCGTACCCCTTGTCCAGTACGGCCCGCTTGTCGACCCCCTGCGCGATGGGGACCACGACGCCGAGCCGGGGGATGCGCAGGACCCCGTACGCCGACTCCCGCGCGGGTGGGGCGGGCGCCGGCGGCGCGGCGGAACCGGCTCCGGAAGGAGCCGGCCCTGCCGCGGAAGGAGACGCGGGCGCGGACCCGACGGAGGGAGCAGGAGCGGGCGGGTAGGGGTCAGAGGAAGGCGCCGGGGCGGGGGTGGCGGCCCACTCCTTCTCCAGGTCGGCCACCTGGTGCTGCGCGGCGGCGAGGGCCTGCCGGTTGGTCCACCACACCTGGTGCACCACCAGCAGCAACAACACCACACCCACCGTGACGGTCAGCTCGGCGACGGCCCACAGCGCCCCGGCCAACGCTGCCCGACGCTCCCGTCGGCCAACCCCCCGCACCACCACGCGCACGCGATCCCGCACGGGCGGCACCTTAAGTCCTCCCCCGCCAACAGACCAGCACCAGTACGGTGGGAACCATGCGCCCCGATACGCCTGCCGAGCACATCGCCGAAGCCGAGCGCCTCATCCGCACGGCGACCCGCTACCCCGAAGACCAGGAGCCCTTGCTCCTCCAGGCCGCGGCCCATCTCGAACTGGCCGACGCACGCGAACGGGCGAGCGCGCTCTACGACCAACTGCTGTCCGGCGAACCGACCGACCCGTTCCTCATCAAGGCCTTCCAGGCGGCGAACCTGTGGGAGTACGGGCACGAGGCCGAGGCCCGCACCCTCATCCAGGGCATCCGCGCCGCCTCCCCGGTGGACCCGGCCCCGTGGGAGGTCATCGCGGAAACCCTCGAAGCACACGACGAACTGACCCTGTCGGAGGAGTGCTTCACCGAGGCGGCCACGCTCCTGATCGCCGAGGGCACCCCCCTCACCCGCGCGACCACCGCCCTCCTGACGGGACGCCACCGTGTGCGCCGGCTCCTCGGGCTCCCGCACGACGACTGGGACATGGTCGCGGACACCCGCCACATCGGCCCGATCCCGCTGGACGAGCTGCACGACCCGAAGCGCATCTGGGCCCTCGGCTCCGACGACCCGGCCGAGCTCCGCGCCGAGATCGCCCGCCTCCGGGCGGAACTGGGCGACCGTCGCGCCGCCCTCTCCCGCCCGTTTCCCGTGGCCATCCTGCACTGGCCGCAGCGGGAACTGGCCGAGCTCCTGACCAGTTACCCCACCCTCTCCGCGGAATACCCCTCGCACGAGGCGCACCTCACGCACATCGAGAGGTCCCTGCGCGCGCTGGCCACCTCGGGCACGACGAACCTCGGCATCGTCACGGCGAGCGTCCCGTCGTACGAGGCCTTCGCGGCATCCGAGAAGACCTCCCCGGCCTCCCCGTCCCTCCTCCCGGAGTACGCCACCACGCTGGCGGCCCGCGGCAAGGCCACCCCCTGGCCCCCGTCTCCCGCGGACCCCTGCTGGTGCACCTCGGGCAAGCCGTACGCGGAGTGCCACGGCTCCGACGACTGAGCCTTCTGCGACCGGGAACACTCATCTCGGCCTAGAGCTCCGCGCGCCGGCCCGCCCGTCGTCGATCGATCCGGTCGGCCGGCCAGCCGGTCGACCGGCCGACCGGCCGCGCGCGCGGTGCCCGCGGTACCCGGGCGAGCGGCCCGCCGTCCCGGCAGTCCCCGGGAACAGGAGGAGCTGCTGGTGGCCGCGGGCCCGGGCCGCGGGCGGGGTGCGGCGGTCGGCGCCGAGCACGAGGAGGGCGCTGAGGGCCGCGAGGACCTCCGTCGGGGCGTCCCGGAGCATCGCGGGGGTCGCGCTGGCCACCAGGACGCCGTGGGATTCCAGGCGCAGGGGGCGGCGCAGCGTCGCGTGCCAGGAGTCTCGTGCGTAGTGGTACTCCGCCGAGTCGATCTCCAGGGCCACGCCCTCGTCGGGCCAGTACGCGTCCGGGCTGGCCAGGAAGGCCCCGTCCGGGGTGTAGAGGCGGGCGTTCCACAGCGGGGTCGGCAGGTCCGTCGCCGTGAGGGTGTCGCGGGCCCGGGCCTCGGCGATCGAGCGGACCCCGGCCACGAGTTCCGCCGCGGCTGCCCCGATCGCTGGGCGGGTCAGGAGGCGGGCGGCGCGGAGTTCGGCGTGCAGGTCGTGCGGGTGGCACCAGCCGGCCTGGACGACGTGGGCCAAGGTGGAGCGGATGCTGTCGGGGTCCTCGGCGCGGGCCGCGAAATCGGCTGCCGCCCGGACGGGGCGGGTGCTCGGGATGCCGCAGACCGTGAGGGTGCGCGGCCATCGGGAGGTGGTCAGGGGGCGCACCTGCGGGGTGGCGAGGAGTCGGCGCGGGGCGCGGATCAGGACGTCGGCCGGGGTGTGCGGGGTGTCGCGGATGCCGAGGAGGGCGAGGGCGGCGGCCCCGGTGAGCGCGGCCGTGGCGCCGGAAAGGGGGTCCGCGGCGGGCTCGGCGGCGTACAGGACGGCGGCGAGGGCGCGTTGACGGTCGTCGGGCGGCCCGGTCTGCAGCAGGTACACCCGGGGCAGCAGACGCTGCCAGGGTCCGCCGGGGCGGGCGCGGGAGGTGATGGTTCCGTCGGGCACCCCTGCCGTGGTGAGCTGGTGGCGGGTGGCCAGGTTGAACTGCCGCCGGGCGGCGTGCGCGGCGGTCCTTGCATTCGCCTTGCCGTTCGTCTTCCCGTTCGTCCGTCCCTGGCCGACAGTCTGCTTCGTCGTGATCATGCTGGCGGTATGCCCGGCCCCGCGCCGCAGACACTCCTTCCTGGGGCCGGAAGGGTTCACCGGCCACAGCACTAGCGTCCGGGGTGGTCCGGGGACAGGAAAACGAGCACGCCCGTCCGGGTGCCCGGCAGGGCGGTGACCTCGTGCCAGCCCAGCCGGCGGTACGTGGCGACCGTGTCGGTGGCCAGGCGGGAGGTCAGCAGCCAGGCCCGCCGGTCCGGGGCGTCGGCGGTGATCTCCGTGAGCAGGGCCCGGCCGGTGCCGTGGCCGCGCGCGTAGGGCCGTACGGCGAGCTCGGCTATCTCCACCGCGCCCGTGAGGAGATCCCGCACCCGTGCCGGGCCGAGCTGCGCCGCGACCTGGGCGTAGCCGCGGTCCTTGGGGAAGACCGCCGGCGTGAGCCAGCCCGTGGCGAAGCCGTCGATGCCGGCCGCGGACTGGGCGAGGGCCGTACGGAAGCCCCGGCGCCGGGCGTCGGCCTGGAGGCGGACGGCGAACTGACGAATGGTTTCTTCGCCCTCGTTCCAAGGCGGGGCGGAGAAGACGTCGGCATAGGCGTCGACCAGTTCGTCCGCGAGGTCGAGGACGGCCCGTCCGTAGCAGATCACGATGTCCGAGCTCCTCTTTTTCCCGTTTGGGGTGGGAGAGTGAATGTATGCCCGTCCGGTTCCCGGAGCACGTATCGCACGGATCCGGCGAGTGTGCGACAAATCCCCTCTCCTTCCTCCGTATCGAGGGGCCCGGCACCCGCGTTGAGCAGCCGTGGACAGACTGCTTCGGGCCACCGGCCGGTGCGCGCTCGCCTTCCTCCTCGTCCTGGGCGTGGTGGCGCTACTGCCGCGCGCCGTGCAGGACGCCGTACCGGATTCCGTGATCGGCGGGGCCGTGCTCGTACTGGGGGCGCTGGGCGCCCGCCGGGTGGTCAGGCCCCCGCGCTAGCCTCGTAGCAGTACGACATGACGATCAGACGACTTCAGGGAGTTGGCATGGCGCGCGTACCGAGTTCCGCAGTGGCGGCCGCCGGACTGGTCGGCGGGTACGCCGTCGCCCGGTGGACGAAGAAGCGCCCGCTGGGCGGTGTCGTACTCGGCGCCGCAGGGCTGGCCGCCGGTCGGGAATGGCACCGGCGCGGCGGCGCCCCCGCAGCGGCCGGGCTCGGGGCGCTGTACCTCGCAGGCTTCGCGGGCGCGCACCCGCTGGCCAAGAAGGTCGGTGCGTGGCCGGCCGTCCTCGGGGCCGCCACCATCGTGGCGGTCGCCTCCTGGGCCGTCGCCGACCGCGGCTGAACACGGAGGACGGCTACGCGCCGAACGCCTGCGAGACCGCGTAGATCAGCAGCCCCGCCAGGGCGCCGACCACCGTGCCGTTGATCCGGATGAACTGGAGGTCCCGACCGATGTGGGCCTCGATCTTCCGCGTCGTGTGCTCGGCGTCCCAGCCCGCCACGGTGTCCGTGATCAGCGAGGTGATCTCGGCCCGGTAGGTGGTGACCACGTACACCACCGCTCCCTCGATCCAGCCCTCCAGCTTCTCCTGGAGCCGGGCGTCCGTGGCCAGCCGCGCCCCCAGCGAGAGGAGCGAGGACCGGACCCGCAGCCTCAGCTCGCTCTGCTCGTCCTCCGCCGCCGAGATGATCATCGACCGCACCGCGGTCCAGGCGGACGCGATCACGTCCTGGACCTCCTCGCGTTGCAGGATCTCGGACTTGAGCCGCTCGACCCGGGCCCGCGTGTCCGTGTCCGACTGGAGATCGGCCGCGAAGTCCGTGAGGAACCGGTCCACCGCCCCGCGCGCCGGATGCTCCGGCATGTCCCGCATCTCCGTCAGGAAACGCAGCAGCTCCTTGTAGACGCGTTCACCGACCTTGCGGTCCACGAACCGCGGGGTCCAGCCGGGCGCGCCGCCCTGGACCGCGCCCATCACCGAATCCCCGTGGGTCACCAACCAGTCGTGGGCCTTGACGCAGACGAGGTCGACGACGCGGTGGTGCCCGCCGTCCACGACGACCTTCTCCAGGGTCTTGCCGATCCCCGGGGCGATCTCGGCGGTCTCGGCCCGCCGGGTGATGGCCTCGCCCACGACGGCCTGTACATCGGAATCGCGCAGTACGGTAAGTGCCCCGCGCAACGCCGTGGCCAGCTCGTCCGTGACCCGGTCGGCGTGCGCGGGCTCGGCCAGCCAGGTGCCGAGCCGGGCACCGATGCCGAGGGCGTGCAGGCGGGCGCGGACCACGTCCGAGGAGAGGAAGTTCTCGCCGACGAACTCCCCGAGGGAGACGCCCAACTGGTCCTTCTTGGTCGGGATGATCGCGGTGTGCGGGATCGGCAGGCCGAGCGGGTGCCGGAACAGCGCGGTGACGGCGAACCAGTCCGCGAGCGCGCCGACCATGCCGGCCTCGGCGGCGGCCCGGACGTAGCCGACCCAGCCGCCCGCGCCGGTGTGCTCCGCCCACGTGGCGAGTACGTAGACCAGCGCGACCAGGATCAGCAGACCGGTCGCGGTGGCCTTCATCCGGCGGACGCCGCGCCGGCGCTCCGCGTCCGCCTCGCTGAACACGAACCCTCCGCGGGCGGGCGGCGGCACCCGCGGCGGGGGAGGCTGGGCCGGCTGGGCGATGCCCCGGCCCGGTCCGGTGCCTCCGGTGGTGGTGCGGTCGTCCACGTGCTTCTACCTTCCCCCGGGCGCCGGTTTTGTCTGCATAGCATCCGACTCCCCGGAGGTCCGAGGAGTTCCCGGCGCGCCGGATCGCATGCCCGCCGCCCCTGGCCGAGCGGCGTGAGGCGGCGTGAGTGACCCTGCGGGTCACTCCGCCTACGGCTCCTTGCGGAGGTTCGGGCCGCCGCCGTCCGAGCGCTCCGCGGAGGTCCCGGGCTCCGCGGCCCGGTCGGATCTCTCGGACCTCTCGACCTCCTCGGCCCTCTGGGACTTCGGGGGCTTCGCGGACTTCGGGGGTTTGACCCGGACTTCCACCCCGCCCCAGAAGGCCAATCCCGTCACGATCACCCTCGGGCCGCCCGGAACCGGGCTGCCCGGGTCCTCGCGCCGGTCGAAGGCGCCCATGACGCCGATGCCGCGGACGTCCACCTCCACCCCCGGCGGGACCTTGATCTCGATGCCGCCCATGATCGCGACGCAGTTGATCACGACCTCGCGTTCCGCGAAGTCCGCCTCGCGCAGGTCGAGCTCGCCGCTGCCCCAGAACGCCACCGCGTTGAAGCGGGCCGGTACCGTCCAGTTCCCCTTGCGCTGGAAGCTCGACATCACCGCCACGGCCGTGGCCGACGTCGCGGGCGGCCCGCCGGCGCCGATCCGGCCCGGCCAGGAGCCGTCCGGCCCCGCCTGCACCGGCGAAGGCGCCGCAGTGGACCCCGGAGCGGGCAGGTCGCGGGTCAGCGGCTCCAGCTCCGCGTACGTCCGCGAGGTGTACGCCGCCTCCAGCCGCTCTTCGAACTCCTCCATGTCGAGCCGGCCCTCGGCGACGGCGTCCCGCAGTCGCTCCACCACCCGCTCGCGGTCGGCGTCCGACGCCCTCAGCTCCGGCAACGGCTTCTGCGGCCGCTCGTCAGTCATGGGAAACAGCCTATGCAGCCACCACCGGGAGTCATACGACTTATACCCGGGTCCGCCCCCGGGCCCGCCCCTGATTTTTCCCTGGCCCCGGTCCCAAATCCCGCCCCAAATCCCGCCCCGAACCCGAACCCGAACCCGGCCCCCGGCCCCGCCCCGGCTCAGCCCCGCCCCGCGTACATCCGCGCGATCACGTCCTCGATGTCCGGTTCCCGCAGCGACAGGTCCCGCAACGGATAGCGCGCCGCCACCTCCGCCACCAGCGGCGCCGCCGACGCCCCCGCCGGGAACGCCAGCCACTGCCGCGCCCCGTCCACCTTCACCACCCGCGCGCTCGCCACGCTGATCTCCGGAAGCTCTCGCTCCAGGTCCACCACCAGCGTCCGCTCGCCCTCCCCCATCGAGTGCAGACCGCCCAGCACCCCGTCGTACACCAGCCGCCCGTGGTCGATCACCATCACGCGCTCGCACAGTTGCTCGATGTCCTGGAGGTCGTGCGTGGTCAGCAGCACCGTGGTCCCGAGCTCCGCGTTCAACTGCCGCAGGAAGCCCCGCACCTTCGCCTTGCTCACCACGTCGAGCCCGATCGTCGGCTCGTCCAGGTACAGCACATCCGGATCGTGCAGCAGCGCCGCCGCGATGTCCCCGCGCATCCGCTGCCCCAGCGACAGCTGCCGCACCGGTACGTCGAGCAGTTCGCCCAGGTCCAGCCGGTCCACGCAGCGCTCCAGGTTCTCCGCGAACCGCGCCCGCGGGATCCGGTACATGCGCCGCATCAACCCGTACGAGTCCTTCAACGGCAGGTCCCACCACAGCGTGGTGCGCTGCCCGAACACCACCCCGATCCGGTGCGCCAGCTGCATCCGCTCGCGCGCCGGGTCGATGCCCGCCACCCGCAGCCGTCCGCCGCTCGGGGTGAGGATGCCGGTCAGCATCTTGATCGTGGTCGACTTCCCGGCGCCGTTGGGCCCGATGTAGCCGACCACCTCGCCCCGCGCCACCTCGAAGCTGATCCCGTCCACGGCCCTGACCTGCCGCTTCTCCCGGCGCATCAGGCTCACCCGGCGCCGTACGTCGAAGACCTTCTCGACGCCGTCCAACTCGATCAACACGTCCCTGCCCACGACCGATCAGCTCCCCGTGCTCCGGTACGAACGAAGGCCCGCGCGCCACGCCAGCGACGCGGGCACGAACACCGCCAAGGCCACCAGCGGGCTCAGGAACGCCACCCACCCCGGAAGCCCCAGCGGATCGGGCCGCCCCAGCACATAGAGCGCGGGCAGCCAGTTGACGAAGGCCAACGGCACGATGAAGGTGACCCCGCGCAGCAGGTCCTTGGCGAACACCGTCGGCGGGTACTGGAGCATCGTGTTGCCGCCGTACGTGAAGGAGTTCTGCACCTCCGCCGCGTCCCCGGCGACGAACTGGAACGCCGCCCCGACCACCATCACCGCCCCGAAGATCGCCGCCCCGGCGACGATCATCACTGGAACCAGGAACACCTTCCCGGCGCTCCAGTCCACGTCCAGCGTCGCGACCGCCCAGATCAGCACCGCCAATCCCTGCCCGATCCGCCCCACCCGGCGCAGCGCGAAGCGGTCCGCCGCGACCTGCGCGAGCACCGGAACGGGGCGCACGAGCATGGTGTCGAGGGAGCCGTCGCGGATCCGGACGCCGATCCGATCGGTGTTGCCCAGCAGCAGGTCCGCGAGACCCAGGGAGGCCGAGCACGATCCGTACAGCAGGGCGATCTCGGGCAGCGTGAAGCCCCCCAGCACGTCCACGTGCGAGAACATGATCCAGATCGCAACGAAGTCGAGGAACTGGATGGCCGCGTTCCCGAAAGCGGACAGGAAGAAGGACGTCCGGTACGTCATCGTCGAGCGGACCCACATCCCCACGATCAGCCCGTACCCGCGCAGCCCCTCCCTCGTACGGCTGCGCCCCGGTTCGTCGAACGGCCGGGGCACCCGCCGCTCCAACGTCGCCTCAGCCACCCTGGACCACCACCTTCCGCGTCGCGACCGACTGCACGATCCGCCCCAGGCCCAGCAGTACGAACGCCCACCCGGCCTGGAACCCGAGGGCACGCACCGCACCGCCGGCCCCGTCGTGCCGCCCCAGCAGCACGTCCAGCGGCACCTGGAGCACCGCCGCCCACGGCAGGACGCGCACGAACTCCCCGAAGCCGCCCGGGAACACGGTCAGCGGCAGCAGCATCCCGGAGAAGAAGATCGTGACGACGGTGGCCATCATGTTGATCCCGGCCCCGTCCATCAGCCAGAACGCCGCCAGCCCCAACAGGAAGCGCACCGCGAAGCTCACGAGCAGCGCGAGCAGCACGGACACCAGGAACAGCAACCAGCGCACCGGGTCGTCGGGCAGGGCCAGTTGGAACGCCCACGCCCCCGCGAGCAGCGGAACCACCCCGCGCCCCAGCAACTGGAAGCCGGCCCGGCCCAGATCGGCCGCGAGCCACCACAGCTGGAGGTCGGCGGGCCGGTACAGGTCGACGGCGATGTCACCCGTACGGATGCGCTCCTGCATCTCCTCCTGGAAACCGCCGCCGATGAGCGCGCCCGCGGCGAGCAGCGACTGGCTCACCCAGACGAAGGTCAGTGCCTGCGCCTGGTCGTAGCCGCCCAGTCCGGGCCGCTCGTCCCACAGCGCGACGTACGTGTACGCGAGGATGAAGCCGAAGACGGTGTTGGTGAACACCCCTGCCGCCGTCGCCGTCCCGTAGGTGGCGTAGCGCCTGAACCCGCCGGCCGCGACAGCCGTATAGAGCCGCGCTCCGTGAGCCGTTGCCTGGCGCACCGTATCCTCCGTTTTCCCGGTCGTTCCTACGTCGGCCAAAGCGCGCGAGCTTAGTGCGGAGGGGCGATCCACGCGACCGATTTACGCCCGTCCAACGCGGAATGAGCGGTCATCGGGTAGACAGCGTGGAGTACAGATGCGGATATTTCGTACGGCGTCGAGGAGTCCTGGCGATGAGCGACCAGTCACCACCACCGGGCTGGACCCCTCGTGACCCCGACACCCCCGCCCGGCCGCCGACGGAACCGCGTACGGAAGCCGAGCGCCAGCGGAAACGGACCGGTCGGCGCCGCCTCGTCCCCACCTGGCGCATGGTCGTCGGCGCGCTCCTGCTGGTCGCCCTGCTGACCATCGGCGCCCTCGCCGCCGGCTACCTGCTGGTCGACATCCCGCCCGCCAACTCCGCCGCGACCGCCCAGTCCAACGTCTACCTCTACGCCGACGGCTCCCAGATCGCCCGCGACGGCGAGGTCAACCGCGTCAACGTCTCGCTCTCGCAGATCCCCCGCACGGCGCAGGAAGCCGTACTGGCCGCCGAAGACCGGGACTTCTACGCCGAACGGGCGGTGGACCCCAAAGCCATGCTCCGCGCCGCCTGGAACACCGCGACCGGCAAGGGAACCCAGTCCGGCTCGACCATCACCCAGCAGTACGTCAAGAACTACTACCTGGGCCAGGAACAGACGATCAAACGCAAGGTCAAGGAGTTCTTCATCGCGATCAAACTGGGCCGCGAGAAGTCGAAGGACTACATCCTGGAGGGCTACCTCAACACCAGCTACTTCGGCCGCAACGCCTATGGCATCCAAGCCGCCGCCCAGGCCTACTACGGCAAGGACGTCGGCAAACTCACCACCGCCGAAGGCGCGTACCTCGCCACCCTCCTCAACTCCCCCAGCGCCTTCGACGTCGTCGCCCACCCGAAGAGCCGCGACCGCGCACTCGCCCGCTGGAACTACGTGCTCGACGGAATGGTCAAGAAGCGGTGGCTGTCCGAGACCGAACGGGCGGCCACCCGGTTCCCCGAACCCGGCAAGATCCGCCCGGCCGCCGGCCTCTCCGGGCAACGCGGCTACCTCGTCGAAGCCGTCAAGGACTACATCTTCGAGCACGAGATCCTCGACGAGAAGACCCTCGCCGAGGGCGGGTACCGCATCACCACCACCATCGACAGACGCCGCCAGAACGCCTTCGTCGACGCCGTGGACGAGAAGGTGGTCAGCCACCTCGACCCGGAGGTACACAAGGCGGACCGGTTCGTACGGGCCGGCGGAGCCTCCATCGACCCGGCCACGGGCAAGGTCGTCGCCATGTACGGGGGCATCGACTACACCAAGCAGTACGTCAACAACGCGACCCGGCACGACTACCAGGTGGCCTCCACCTTCAAGCCGTTCGTCTTCGCCTCCGCCGTGGAGAACCGCTCCCACACCCAGGACGGCCGGCCGATCACCCCCAACACCCTCTACAACGGGAACAACAAGCGCCGCGTGGTCGGCGCCCGAACCCCCTACGCCCCCGAGAACGAGGGCCAACTGTCGTACGGCAACATCACCGTCACCACCGCCACCGACCTCTCCGTCAACACCGTCTTCGCCCAGATGGTCGTCGACGTGGGCACCGTCAAGGTCAAGAAGACCGCGATCGACCTCGGCATCCCCGAGGACACCCCGAACTTCGTCCTCGGCCCGGCCATGGCCCTGGGCACCATGCAGGCCAGCGTCCTGGACATGACCCAGGCCTACGCGACCCTCGCCGACCACGGCCGCTACACCCCGTACACCTTCCTCGAAAAGATCGCCAAGGACGGCAACAGCATCCCGCTGCCCGACCGCACCCCGAAACAGGCCGTCAGCCGCGAGGCGGCCGACACCACCACGTCCATGCTGGTCAGCGTCGTCGACAACGGCACCGGTACGGCGGCCCTCGCCGCAGGGCACCCGGCCGCCGGCAAGACGGGCACCGCCGAACTCGACCGCTCCGCCTGGTTCGCGGCGTACACCCCGGACCTGGTCACGGTCGTCGCGATGATGGGCCAGGACCCCGACACCGGAACCCTGGAGTCCCTCTACGGCGCGCTCGGCGAGGCCCGGATCAGCGGTGGCGGCTACCCGGCCAGGATCTGGGCGCAGTACACGAAGACCGCGCTGGAGGGCAGCGACCCCCTGGACTTCGACCTCGAACTCCAGCCGGGCGCCGCCCCCTCCCCGCCGCCCTTCGTCCCGGACACCCCGCAACAGACACCGGACGAGAACACCCCGCAGTCCCCGGCGCCGCCGAACCGGCCGAACCGGCCGAACCGGCCGACGGGCGGGCAGGACCAAGGAGGTCAGGCCCAGGGCCGGACGCAGGGACAGAACCAAGGACAGACAGAGGGCCAGACGCAGGGTCAGGCGCAAGGACAGGCACAGGGCCAGACCACGGACGGTCAGAGCACGCAGGGCGAGACCACGGGCGGCCAGACCGACGCGGGCACCACCACCGGAACGACGACGGGCACCGCCGCCGGCACCCTCGGCGGCGCCACGGGTGGCCGGCGCCCCCGCCCCCCGTCCCCATACCTGGATTGACGTCCGCTCCCCCGTCCCCACCACGGCAACGAGCAGCAAGCAGACGAAGAAGATCCGGGCGGCGGTGCATCACCGTAGCGAGCCCACGCAAAGGGGCCGGTGACGTCGGTCACCGGCCCCTTACCCGTACGGAACCCGCTAGAGGTACAGCCCGGTGGAGTCCTTCGACCCCTCCAGCCGCTCCGCGGCCACGGCGTGCAGGTCCCGCTCGCGCATCAGCACGTACGTCGCCCCCTGCACCTCGACCTCGGCCCGGTCCTCGGGGTCGTACAGCACCCGGTCGCCCGGCTCCACACTGCGTACGTTCTGCCCGACCGCGACCACCTCGGCCCAGGCCAGCCGCTTGCCCACGGCAGCGGTGGCCGGGATCAGGATGCCGCCGCCCGAGCGCCGCTCGCCCTCGGGCGAGTCGGACTTCACGAGCACACGGTCGTGCAGCATGCGGATGGGCAGCTTGTCGTGGGTGGTGGTGTTGTCGCTCACGCCACGAACCTACCCGCCCGCGCCCCGCCCGTGCGCCGCAGGGTCATCAGCGCTTGCGCCGCGCCGACACCACGAGCAGCCCGACCACACCCACCGCGAGCAGCGCGACGGGCGCGATCCGCTCGAAGCGCGGGGTGCCGTCCTCGTGGCGCAGGCCGTCGCGCAGATCCGTCACGAGACGGTTCACGGCGACGACGGCCCGCCCGGCGGTGTGGTCCACCGTCGAGGCGACCTTGGCCTTCGCGTCCCCGACGATCGTCTTCGGGTGCATGCGCACGCCGATCTCGTCGAGCGTCTCGGCGAGCTGCTCGCGGCGGCGGACGATGTCCGCCTCGATCTGTGCGGGGGTCCTGGCTTCCGGCACCGCGCTGCCTCCGTCGTCGTGGTCGGGTCGTGCTCGGTCGTACTCGGTCATCGGGGGCGTAGCCCACCATGAACAGTCTGTCAGCTTAATCTCGGACCGTACCGATCCCCTCCCGAGGAGACTGTTGACATGAGTGAGCGACTCCAGCCGGGCGACACCGCCCCCGCCTTCACCCTGCCCGACGCGGACGGCAACGAGGTTTCGCTCGCCGACCACAAGGGTCGCAAGGTGATCGTGTACTTCTACCCCGCCGCGCTGACGCCGGGCTGCACGAAGCAGGCCTGCGATTTCACGGACAACCTGTCGGTACTGGCCGAGGCGGGCTACGACGTGATCGGCGTGTCCCCGGACAAGCCGGAGAAGCTGGCGAAGTTCCGCGAGAAGGAGCACCTGAAGGTGACGTTGGTCGGCGACCCCGAAAAGAAGGTCCTCGAGTCCTACGGCGCGTACGGCGAGAAGAAGCTGTACGGCAAGACGGTGACCGGCGTCATCCGCTCCACGGTGATCGTGGACGAGGAGGGCAAGGTCGAGCGCGCCCTGTACAACGTCAAGGCCACGGGCCACGTAGCCAAGATCATCAAGGACCTGGGCATCTGACCCCGACCCCACCCCACGGAGCGGCCCGCACCTCAACCCGGTGCGGGCCGCTCCGCTTATCGGACGCAACTGTCCGCATATCGGCTCGTTAGCCCGTACGAGAACACGACCGCACGGCCGGAGCGGGGGGCACGATGGCGGTGAGCCCGTACACGCGGGAGCGACTGGCGGAGGCGGCGAGCACGTCGCGGACGCTGACGGAGGCGCTGGAAAGGCTGGGGGTGGACCCGAAGAGCGGCTCGCGTGAGTACATCCGCAAGCGCATGAAGCTGCTCGGGGTGGACGTCTCCCACTTCGAACAGGAGGGCACGAAGTGGACGAAGGAGATCCTGCAGGAGGCCGTGTCCGCATCGACGAACATGTGCGAGGTATTGCGGCGCCTCGGCCTCGAGGTCGTGGGCGGCCACCACAGCCACATCAGCCGCAAGGTGAAGGCGTTCGGCATAGACACCTCGCACTTCGCCCCTCCTTCGAGGACGGAAGGGATGCGGGACAACCGACGCCGGCGCGCCGACGAGATCCTTCGCGAAACCCGCTCGTGCCATGCCCCGCGCACCCCGAACAGCATGCTCCGGCGTGCACTGAAGGACCTCGACGTCGAAGAACGGTGCTCCGACTGCGGTGTCGAGGCGGTCTGGATGGGCGAGCCGCTCCCGCTGGAGGTGGACCACATCAACGGTGACTGGCGCGACAACCGGCGCGAGAACCTGCGGTTCCTCTGCCCCAACTGCCACTCCACCACGGACACGTACCGCGGTCGCGGCAAGGGGCGTCGATGACCAGCGGAACCCGCTACACGCGGGAGGTCCTGACGGTGGCTGCCGAGCAGTGCGAGGACATCGACGCGGTCATCCTGCGCTTCGACGATAGGGAGCCCACTCCGCGGCTGAGGCAGTACCTACTGCGCCGCTTCTCCGCGTACCGAATCGAAGTCCCACACTTCAAGACCCGGCCCTACACGCGCCACGACATGCCGGACGAGACCTTGCTGAGGGACGCAGTCACTGCGTCCACGTCGCTGGCGGAGACCCTGCGGCGACTGGGCCGACCCGTCGTCCACGGATGGAGAGAGTCCCTCAAGACGTGGATCCTCGAAACGGGACTGGACACTTCACACTTCCTGGGCCAGGCGCACCTGCGCGGCAAGACACGGGCAGCCCCTTCCCGCGCTGCAGCCGTGCTCGTGCAGCACGAAGGCAAGCGGCGGACGCCGACCAAGGTTCTTCGTCGCGCGCTACGCGAGATCGGTGTTCCCGACCGCTGCGACGGGTGCGGGACGCCGCCCGAATGGCGCGGGCGTCCCATGACCTTGGAGATCGACCACATCAACGGTGACTGGCGCGACGACCGCCGGGAGAACCTGCGACTGCTGTGCCCCAACTGCCATGCGATCACCAGCACCTGGTGCCGGGGAGGAGTTCGGCGGCCACGTGAGGGAATGCCGTCGTGACGTAAGGTATGCCAGACGGGCCCGTATCCCAGCTGGCAAGAGGATGCCGGTTTAGATCCGGTATGTCGTGGGTTCGAGTCCCACCGGGCCCACCGGAAAAGAAGGCCCCGTACGCGGATGCGTACGGGGCCTTCGGTGTCAGCCGGAGCTTCGGGCCGTCAGCCCAGGAGGGCGCGGACGAAGGGGACCAGGGCGCGGAAGGCCTGGCCGCGGTGGGAGATGGCGTTCTTCTCCGCCGGGGTGAGCTCCGCGCAGGTGCGGGTGTCGCCCTCCGGCTGGAGGATCGGGTCGTAGCCGAAGCCGCCCGTGCCCGACGGGGCGTGCCGCAGGGTACCCGGGAGGCGACCCTCGACGACGCGTTCCGTGCCGTCCGGCAGGGCCAGGGCCGCCGCGCACGCGAAGTGGGCTCCGCGGTGCTCGTCGGTGATGTCGGCGAGCTGGGCCAGCAGGAGCTCCAGGTTGGCCTTGTCGTCCCCGTGCGTGCCCGCCCACCGTGCCGAGAAGATGCCGGGGGCGCCGTTGAGGACGTCCACGCAGAGGCCGGAGTCGTCGGCGATCGCCGGCAGGCCGGTGGCCCGGGCCAGGGCGTGGGCCTTGAGGAGGGCGTTCTCGGCGAAGGTGACGCCGGTTTCCTTGACGTCCGGGATCTGCGGGTACGCGTCCGCGCCGACCAGCTCGTGCGGCAGGCCGGCGTCGGACAGGATGGCGTGGAGTTCGGCGACTTTGCCCGCGTTGCGGGTCGCGAGGATCAGGCGGCTGGTCATGGCGTCCATTATTCCGGCCGCCCGTGGACCGATCAGCCCGGTGTGCAGACCTTCGACAGTTCCTTCGCCGCGTCCGCGACCGGCTGGACGTCCGGGTTGGGGTTGCCGTTCTCGATGGCCGTACGGACGTTCTTGACGGCCGTGTTCATGGCGGAGACGGCCTTGCTCAGGTCGGCGTTGTCGGTCTGGTCGCCGACCTTCTTCAGGTTCGCCTCGATCTGGTTCAGCGCGTTCTGGGCGTCCTGCGGGCTGTTGCCGGCGTTGGAGACCGCCTGCTGGAGGTCGTTCGCGCCGTCCGCGATCGCGACCGCCGTGTTCGCGCAGTCCATCGCGGTGGAGATCGCGTCGCAGGACGTGAGGGCCGGGACGGTCAGTACGACCGCCACGGCTGCGGCGGCTATGCGGAGCTTCATGCGGGTCCCCCAGAAGGATCGGGTGCTTCGGGTACTCGGGTACGTGGGCGGGCGCACGGCTGTGACACCGCGCGCCCGTAACCAGTGGGACGCCGGAGCGCGCCCGGCGGTTCTGGCGGCCCGGGGCTGGAGCGCTAGAGCTGGAGCGCGCCCCGCTGGATGGCCTCCAGGTCGGCGCAGCCGCCGGCGGCCAGGTCCAGGAGGGCGTTGAGCTCCTTGCGGTCGAAGGGCTCGCCCTCGGCGGTGCCCTGGACCTCGACGAAGCGTCCGTCGCCGGTGCAGACGACGTTCATGTCGGTCTCGGCGCGCACGTCCTCCTCGTAGCAGAGGTCGAGGAGCGGGACGCCGTCCACGATGCCGACGCTGACCGCGGCGACGGTGCCCGTCAGCGGCTTGCGGCCGGCCTTGATGAGCTTCTTCTGCTGGCCCCAGGCGACGGCGTCGGCGAGGGCGACGTAGGCGCCGGTGATGGCCGCGGTGCGCGTGCCGCCGTCGGCCTGGAGGACGTCGCAGTCCAGGACGATGGTGTTCTCGCCGAGGGCCTTGTAGTCGATGACCGCGCGCAGGGAGCGGCCGATGAGGCGGGAGATCTCGTGGGTGCGGCCGCCGATCTTGCCGCGTACGGATTCGCGGTCGCCGCGGGTGTTGGTGGAGCGCGGCAGCATCGAGTACTCGGAGGTGACCCAGCCTTCGCCGCTGCCCTTGCGCCAGCGCGGGACGCCTTCGGTGAAGGAGGCGGTGCAGAAGACCTTCGTGTCGCCGAAGGAGATGAGGACGGAGCCCTCGGCGTGCTTGCTCCATCCGCGTTCGATGGTGACCGGGCGGAGCTGTTCGGGCGTGCGGCCGTCGATGCGAGACATGCGTCCGAGCCTAGTCGGTGCGGGGGAACGCGAAGACCCCGTCCGGGTGACTTCGGGACGGGGTCTCGTACGGGCTGCCGGCGGGTGGGCGACCGGGTGCGCTCAGCTCACATCATGTCTTCGATGTCGGCGGCGATCGGGTCGGCGTCGGTGCCGATGACGACCTGGATCGCGGTGCCCATCTTGACGACGCCGTGGGCGCCGGCGGCCTTCAGGGCGGCTTCGTCGACGAGGCCGGGGTCGACGACCTCGGTGCGCAGGCGGGTGATGCAGCCTTCGACCTCTTCGATGTTCTCGATGCCGCCGAGCCCGGCGACGATCTTCTCAGCCTTGGTGGCCATGTGTTTCTCCCTGAGTTCTACGAAGAACGAGTCTCGGTGGTCCTGGTCCAGCCAGCGCGATCCGCTTGGTCACGGTAACCCACTGTTGGCCCAGCTATGCGGGCGCGGGTCCAGCTTCTGCCGAATGATGACGATCAGCAGTAACCCGCCCTCCGGGCGGGTGAATGCGACCGCAAAAGAGTGGTCTACACCAGTGTGCCGCACGGGACGCACCTGCCAAAACGGGCCGTTCAGGGAGGACGTCGATGAGCGCGAGCAGCGCCGAAGCAGCACCACGGCCGAAGTGGTGGAACGGCTTGTTCCAGGGGCTGCAGAAGATGGGGCGCAGCCTGCAGCTACCGATCGCGGTCCTGCCCGCGGCGGGCATCCTCAACCGGCTCGGACAGCCCGACGTCTTCGGCAAGGACGGCCTGGACTGGACCAACGTGGCCAAGGTGATGGCGGGCGCGGGCGGTGCCCTGCTGAACCCGGACCTCGGTCTGCCGCTCCTGTTCTGCATCGGCGTCGCGATCGGCATGGCCAAGAAGGCGGACGGCTCGACGGCCCTCGCGGCGGTGGCGGGCTTCCTGGTCTACCGGGGGGTGTTGCACGCGTTCCCCAACATCTGCCCGGCCGACACCAAGAACGTCGGGGGCGGCTGCCTGGGTCCGAACTTCACCTTCGTGGAGTTCACGTACCAGAACCCGGGGGTGTTCGGCGGCATCATCATGGGCCTGCTCGCCGCCTGGTTCTGGCAGCGCTACCACCGGGTGAAGTTGGTGGACTGGCTGGGCTTCTTCAACGGCCGCCGGCTGGTCCCGATCATCATGTCGTTCGTCGCGATCGCCTTCGCGGCGCTCTGCCTGTGGATCTGGCCGCCGGTCGGTGACGCGCTGGAGAGCTTCTCCGACTGGCTGTCGGGGCTGGGTTCCTGGGGCGCCGGCGTCTTCGGCGTCGCCAACCGCGCGCTGTTGGTCATCGGCCTGCACCAGTTCCTCAACGTGCCGATGTGGTTCCAGTTCGGCAGTTACACCAAGCCTGACGGGCAGACGGTGCACGGTGACATCAACATGTTCCTGGCGGGCGACCCGAACGCGGGGCAGTTCCTGTCCGGCTTCTTCCCGATCATGATGTTCGCCCTCCCGGCGGCGGCGCTGGCCATCACGCACTGCGCGAAGCCCCAGCGGCGCAAGGAGGTCGGCGGTCTGATGCTGTCGGTCGCCCTGACCTCGTTCATCACCGGCATCACCGAGCCGTTGGAGTACTCGTTCCTCTTCGTGGCGCCGGTGCTGTACGCGATCCACGCGCTGCTGACGGGCGCGTCGATGGCGGTGACGTGGGGGCTGGGCGTGCACGACGGATTCACCTTCTCCGCGGGCCTGATCGACTACGTCATCAACTGGGGCCTGGCGACGAAGCCCGCACTGATCATTCCGATCGGCCTGGGCTTCGCGGTGGTCTATTACGCCGTCTTCCGCTTCGCGATCACGAAGTTCGACATCCCGACCCCGGGCCGGGAGTCGGACGAGGAAATCGCGGCGATGGAGGCGGAGGTCACGAAGGCGTGAACGAAGGCGTGAACACGCAGGCGTGAACACGAAGGGATAACGAAAGGACCACGACAAAGGCGCAGCCCCGGGTCGCGGCCCTGGGCGTCGATCACGACCCCACCGGGAACACGCGTCTCACCAGGCATTACGGCCTTCGGACCTCCAGAGTCCGAAGGCCTTTGTCGTGTTTGTCCTGATGTGTCCTCCCCCACTGAATTCGGGGTTCCTTACGCGGACCTCACCGTGCTACAACTGGTCTACACCACTTAGTGGTGTAGACCACGAAGGCTCATCGGGCCCCGCGGTCCCCCCTTTCTGAGACGTCGCCTCCCCGTATTCTCCCTTGTCCCCGGGCGGCGCCTTGCCCAATGGAGGAAGACCATGTCCACAGCCACCGCTGCGGAAAACAAGAAGGGCGCGGGCGTGATGGCCGTCATGCAGCGCATCGGCCGGAGCCTCATGCTCCCCGTTGCGGTGCTGCCCGCCGGCGCACTCCTGCTGCGCCTGGGCGCGGACGACATGCTCGGGAAGGACACCTTCCCGACCTTCGTCACCAAGATCGCCGGCTATATGGCCGCCGGTGGTGGCGCGATCCTCGACAACATGGCGCTGCTGTTCGCCGTGGGCATCGCGATCGGCTTCGCCAAGAAGTCCGACGGTTCCACCGCGCTCGCCGCGGTCACCGGTTACCTGGTCTTCCAGAAGGTGCTGGCCACCTTCACCGACAGCAACCTCCCCAAGGTCGCCAAGGTCGTCAAGGGCCAGATCGTCAACGTCGACGCCCCCGTCAACGCCGGTGTGCTCGGCGGTGTCGTGATGGGCATCATCACGGCCCTGCTCTACCAGAAGTTCTACCGGACCAAGCTGCCGGACTGGGCGGGCTTCTTCGGCGGCCGTCGTCTGGTCCCGATCCTCTCCGCCTTCGCGGGCCTGGTCACCGGCATCGTCTTCGGCCTCATCTGGCCTGTCCTCGGTACGGGTCTGCACAACTTCGGTGAGTGGCTGACCGGTTCGGGCGCCGTCGGCGCGGGTCTCTTCGGCGTCGCCAACCGTGCCCTGATCCCGATCGGCATGCACCACCTGCTGAACTCCTTCCCGTGGTTCCAGGCCGGTTCCTTCGACACCGCCGACGGCGCCGTCCACGGCGACATCGCCCGCTTCCTCGCTGGTGACCCGAACGCCGGACAGTTCATGACCGGCTTCTTCCCGATCATGATGTTCGCCCTCCCGGCGGCCTGCCTCGCGATCGTCCACTGCGCCCGCCCCGAGCGCCGCAAGGTCGTCGGCGGCATGATGTTCTCCCTCGCGGCCACCGCGTTCGTCACCGGCGTGACCGAGCCGATCGAGTTCACCTTCATGTTCATCGCCCCGGTGCTGTACGCGATCCACGCGGTGCTGACCGGTGTCTCCATGGCCCTGACCTGGGCCCTGGGCATGCGGGACGGCTTCGGCTTCTCCGCCGGTGCGGTCGACTTCCTGCTGAACCTGGGCATCGCGAACAACCCGTGGGGCCTGGCCGGCGTCGGCCTCTGCTTCGCCGTGGTCTACTACGCGGTCTTCCGCTTCGCGATCACCAAGTTCAACCTCCCGACGCCGGGCCGCGAGTCCGACGAGGAGCTCGCCGAACTGCTGAAGGCCGAGGCCAAGTAAGCACCCGCGCAGGTACGAAGGTGCCCCCGCTCTCCCGCAAGGGAGGGTGGGGGCACCTTCGTTTCGGGCTTCGTGCGTCAGATCTCGTAGACGGCGCCCGCGTACGCGAGGTCGACCGGGCCGTCGTAGACCTCACGGGCATCGGCGAGGTTCTGCCGGGCGTCCGTCCACGGCGGAACGTGCGTCAGGACGAGGCGACCGACCTTGCCGCCGCGCGCGAACTCCCCTGCCTCGCGGCCGTTGAGGTGGAGGTCCGGGACGTCCTCCTTGCCGT
This sequence comes from Streptomyces sp. NPDC006430, assembly GCF_040612395.1. Taxonomy (NCBI): domain Bacteria; kingdom Bacillati; phylum Actinomycetota; class Actinomycetes; order Kitasatosporales; family Streptomycetaceae; genus Streptomyces; species Streptomyces sp. NPDC006430. The sequence continues at coordinate 109,006 of NZ_JBEXQA010000010.1, read as the reverse complement.
GCGTGAAGGAGGCCTCGCACAGGAAGAGGTCCGCCCCCTCCGCGAGCAGCCCCAACTCGGGGCAGACACCGGTGTCGCCGGAGTACGTGAGGGACCGGCCGCCGTGCTCGACGCGGATGCCGTAGGACTCGACCGGGTGGCTGACCCGCTCGGTGCGGACCTTGAACGGGCCGATCTCGAAGCTGCCGGGCTTCAGGGTCCGGAAGTCGAAGACCTCGCTCATGGAGCGCTCGTCCGGGACGTCGTCGTACGCGGTCGTCAGGCGCTTCTCGGTGCCTTCGGGGCCGTAGACGGGGATGGTGCCGCAGCGACCGCCATCGTGCCGGTAGAAGCGGGCGACGAAGTACGCGCACATGTCGATGCAGTGGTCGGCGTGCAGGTGACTGAGGAAGATCGCATCGAGGTCGTAGAGACCGCAGTGGCGCTGGAGCTCGCCGAGGGCGCCATTGCCCATGTCGAGGAGCAGCCGGAAGCCGTCGGCCTCAACGAGGTAGCTCGAACAAGCCGATTCCGCGGAGGGGAACGACCCCGAGCAGCCGACGACGGTGAGCTTCATGGAGCGAAAACCTCCGGGGACGGTCCGTGGACGGAATGCGGGCCGTGCGTGCGTCGAGCGTAAGGCGCGAAACGTCAGGTCGCTCCTCCGCGGCAGGCCGTTGTGGGGGGAATCACCTGAGCTGTCACCCGGGGGAGCGACGGTGGGCACGGGCGTGCCGGTGCCGGGCCGGCACCGGGGCGGGTGCACTGCCCGTGCCGGGGTCCGGCGGTGCGGCTACGGTCGGAAGATGGACACGTCCTGGTGGCCCGCAGCTGCCGCGGCCGTCGCCGTGGCGCTGGTGGTGCTGGTCGCGGGGCGTCGGTCGGGAATCCCGCGGCGGGCCGCGCCACCGCACGGGCCGGGCGCTCCGCCGCAGCCGCGGGCGGGCGAACTGTGGTGTCTGGCGGACGGGCGGCCGTGCCTGGTGCTGGCCGTGGCCTCCGTACGGGCCCACCGGGTACGGGTCGCGTGGATCACCGCGAAGTACGACGACCGGCGGGCCGGGGTGATCCCGCTACCGCCGGGGACGGTGGGGGCACAGGGCCGGGCGAGCTTCCTGGAGGCGGACCGGCCCGCGGAGGTGTGGGTGTGGGAGTTCCAGAACCGGTTGGGGGTGCTGGATCCTGCGGTGTGGGACGAGGCCAAGGGGCTCGGAGGTGGCCGCTGATGACGGAACGGGTGCGGGTGCGGCGGGCCCGGTGACCCTGCTGACCGCGGTGAGGAACCCCGCATCGAGCCACGCCGCAGTTCTGGCGGACTTCCTGTCCCGCTGACCGCCTCCGGCCGCGTGCGGGCACCGACCCCGCGCAGAGCCGGACCGCGCCCCGCGTCCGCGGCTCGCCGCCCACCGGAGGCCGCCACCTGGGGCGCACACCCAGCCTTGCGATGCACCGCACCGGACGCCGCGGGCCTACCCGCACACCTTTCCGACACAGCACTAAGCGGTCTCAGGGAAGTGGGGTGCGTTTCCGCGTCGTTCGGTGCGTGCTCTCGGCGTGCCGGCTGAAGGCCCTTGTACTGGACGTACTCGGGTCTTCGGCCGGTGCGGCGAGAGTGCGTGCCGGGCGGCGTGGGAGCGTGCCTCACTTCCCCGAGCCCGCTTAGGCCCAGAGTTGGCCCTGAAGGGTTTCGATGGCCTCTTCCGTCGTCGCCGCCGTGTAGACGCCGGTCGAGAGGTACTTCCAGCCGCCGTCGGCCACCACGAACACGATGTCCGCCGATTCGCCGGCGGCTACCGCCTTGCGGCCCACCCCGATCGCCGCGTGCAGGGCGGCCCCGGTGGAGACGCCCGCGAAGATGCCCTCCAGCTGGAGCAGCTCCCGTGTGCGGGTGACCGCGTCCGCCGAGCCCACCGAGAAGCGGGTCGTCAGGACCGACGCGTCGTACAGCTCGGGGACGAAGCCCTCGTCCAGGTTGCGCAGACCGTAGACCAGGTCGTCGTAGCGCGGCTCGGCGGCCACGATCTTGATGCCTTCGACGTGCTCGCGCAGGTAACGGCCGACGCCCATCAGGGTGCCCGTGGTGCCGAGGCCGGCCACGAAGTGGGTGATCGAGGGGAGGTCCCGCAGGATCTCCGGGCCCGTCGTCGCGTAGTGGGCTCCCGCGTTGTCCGGGTTCCCGTACTGGTACAGCATCACCCATTCGGGGTGCTGCGCCGCCAGTTCCTTGGCCATCCGGACCGCGGTGTTCGATCCGCCGGCCGCCGGCGAGGAGATGATCTCGGCTCCCCACATGGCGAGGAGGTCACGGCGCTCCTGGCTCGTGTTCTCCGGCATGACGCACACGATCCGGTAGCCCTTGAGCTTCGCCGCCATCGCGAGGGCGATGCCGGTGTTGCCCGAGGTGGGTTCCAGGATGGTGCAGCCCGGGTACAGCCTGCCGTCCTTCTCGGCCTGTTCGACCATGTGGAGCGCGGGGCGGTCCTTGATCGAGCCGGTCGGGTTCCGGTCCTCCAGCTTGGCCCAGATGCGGACGTCGTCCGAGGGCGACAGCCGGGGCAGCCTGACGAGCGGCGTGTTGCCGATCGCGGCCAGCGGGGAGTCGTAGCGCATCAGACGGAGCCGCCGGCGACCGCCGGGAGGATGGTGACGCTGTCGCCGTCCTTGACCGCCGTGGAGATGCCGTCGAGGAAGCGGACGTCCTCGTCGTTGAGGTAGACGTTCACGAAGCGGCGCAGCTTGCCGCCGTCGACGATGCGCTCCTCGATGCCCTTGTGGCGCGTCTCCAGGTCCGCGAAGAGCTCGGAGAGGGTGGTGCCCTCACCGTTCACGGCCTTCTCGCCGTCGGTGTAGGTGCGGAGGATGGTGGGGATGCGGACCTCGATGGCCATGGCAGGCTCCAGTGGTGAAGTGGTGAAGTAAGGCGGGGCGGGCGTGCAGGGGCGCGCGGCGCAGGTACAAGGGGCCCGTGCGGGGGGGCTGTGGTGCTCAGGCGGCAGGACAGATGCTGCTGGCGAGGCGGCACAGGTCGACGTGCAGCCGCGCCACAAGCAGGAGCCTGCTGGGCGTCTCGATGCTCACGTCATGGGGAACCATGCGGTCATGTTAACGATTCCCGGTCCCCCGTTTGGAGTGTGATCCCGCATCGTGGACGCAAACCGCTCGCATCGTGGTCAGTAGGCCGCTACGACCTGTACTTCTTCCTCGGTGATGACCCCGTCGACGATCCGGTACGAGCGGAACTGGAACTCCCCGAGGCCATCGGTGTCCGCCGTCGACACCAGTACGTAGTGCGCGCCCGGCTCGTTCGCGTACGTGATGTCCGTGCGGGAGGGGTAGGCCTCGGTCGCGGTGTGCGAGTGGTAGACGATCACGGGTTCCTCGTCCCGGTCGTCGAGCTCCCGGTACAGCTTGAGCAGATCCTTCGAGTCGAACTCGTAGAACGTGGGCGAGCGGGCCGCGTTGAGCATCGGGATGAACCGCTCGGGGCGGTCGGTGCCCGCCGGGCCGGCCACGACGCCGCACGCCTCGTCGGGGTGGTCCTGACGGGCGTGCTCGACGATCTGGTCGTACAGGGCCTGGGTGAGGGTCAGCATGAGCGACAGGATAAGCAGACGGGCCCTCCCGTACCGAGGTGTGGTACGGGAGGGCCCGAATGCTGGACGCGAGGTCCGTGGCACCTCGGTCCCCGGCCGTGACGGGCGGTCTGGAACCGAAGGGTGGGACCGGCTAGGAGACCTTGTTGAAGGCGGCTCCGGCCGGGTTGCGGCTCTTGAGCACCAGGTACGAGACGCCCAGGATGAGACCCCACAGCGGGGCGCAGTAGAGCGAGACGCGGGAGTCGGCGTCGATACCCATCATCACGATGACCACACCGATGAAGACCAGCGCGAACCAGCTCGTCCAGGGTGCGCCGGGGGTCTTGAACGGGGATGCGGGCAGCTCGCCGCGGTTGACCTTGGCGCGGTAGCGGATCTGGCAGACCAGGATCATGATCCAGGCCCACATGCCGGAGATGGTGGCGAAGGAGACGACGTAGTCGAAGGCCTTGCCCGGGGCGACGTAGTTGATCCAGACGCCCACCAGCATCAGCGCGGCGGAGAAGGTGGTGCCGACGAGCGGGGTGCCGCTCTTGGTCAGCTTGGTGAAGACCTTCGGGCCCTGGCCGTTGAGCGCGAGGTCGCGCAGCATGCGGCCGGTGGAGTACATGCCCGAGTTGCAGGAGGACAGGGCGGCGGTCAGCACGACGAAGTTGACGATCGCGGCGCCGAGGCCGAGGCCCATCTTCTCGAAGGCCAGCACGAACGGGCTCTCGCCCGCCTTGAAGTTGGACCACGGGATGACCGACATGATCATGATGAGGGCGCCGACGTAGAAGACGGCGATGCGCCACGGCACGGTGTTGATGGCCTTGGGCAGGGTCTTCTCGGGGTCCTTGGACTCGCCGGCGGTGACACCGACGAGCTCGACCGCCAGGAAGGCGAACATGACGATCTGGAGCGTCATCAGCGTCTCGCCGATGCCGTTCGGGAAGAAGCCCCGGTCGTTCCACAGGTTGGAGAAGGAGGCGGTGCCGGCGGCGTCGGAGAAGCCGATGGTGAGCACGCCGGCACAGATGAGGATCATGCCGACGATGGCGGTGACCTTGACCATGGAGAACCAGAACTCCAGCTCGCCGAAGAGCTTCACGGAGATCAGGTTGGCGCCGTAGAGGATGACCGTGAAGATCAGTGCGTACGCCCACTGCGGGAAGCCGTCGTGGGTCCAGTACGACATGTACTTGGCGGCTGCGGTGACCTCGGTGATGCCGGTGACCACCCAGAAGAGCCAGTACGTCCAGCCCGTCGCGTATCCCCAGAAGGGGCCGAGGAACTGGCGGGCGTAGTCCGAGAAGGAGCCCGAGACCGGGCGGTACATCAGCAGCTCGCCCAGGGCGCGCATGATGAAGAAGATGACCAGGCCCGCGATGGCGTAGGCCAGGATCAGGCTCGGTCCGGCCTTCGAGATCGCCTTGCCGGCGCCCAGGAAGAGGCCGGTGCCGATGGCTCCGCCGATCGCGATCATCTGGATCTGGCGGGCTCCGAGTGCGCGGTGGTACCCCTCGCCACCCTCGGCCGAGGCCCCCTCGCCGGGTGCCTTGTCGTGCTGCTCGACCTGCACAGAGGTCATGTCTTGGTGCGCCTTTCTCCACGCCGACCCGCGCCTTCGACTGGCTGCGGATCGGGTCCTCGATCCCCCCGGATACGGATGGAGTGCACCCGGCGGTCAGCCGGTTCAAGCGGGCCGGGGGACATGGGTGGCGCCCCGCCGGCGATCGTGAAGATCTATCACGGGCCCATGGGCGACCGAGGGGTCGAAATGTGATCTGCCTCACATGAAATTCAGGGCAAGGGCCCTGAAACGGATCAGATCACCGCATGGCGGTGATCTGATCGTTATCCGGATTTGAGCGTCCACTGAGCGAACAGCGTTCGCCTTTGAGGCTTTCCTGAGGGTTCCGAGGGGTCTCAGAGGGTTTCGATGAGCGATTCCTGGAGGCCGCCGAGCCACAGGTACGCCATCACCATCGGCTTGCGCGGATCGCCGTCCGGCAACCGGAAGAGCGTCGCGCTCTCGTCGTCCTCGGTGATGTCGAGCCGGGCCGCGATGGTCAGCCGCAGGTCGTTGAGGGCGCCCAGCCAGCGCAACGGGAGCTCCCCGGTGAGCTCCAGCACGGCCACGCCCTCGCCGTCCGGGGCGAGGTCGCCCAGGCTGTGCACGACGGCCAGCGCGTCCTCCCGCTTGCGGGTGCGCAGGTCGTTCTCGGTGAACCGGCGGAATTCCGCCGACCGGGCGGCGAGCTCGGCCGGGTCCACCCCCCGGTCCTCGGGGCCGGGGCCGCCGTAGGCGTCGGGGAAGAGCCGGGCCAGCGCCGGGTCGGAGGGGCGCTCGGTGGGCCCCTCGTTGCCCTCGGCGAAGAGCACGGCCAGCGGGTCGGCGTCCGCGTCGGGCTCGGGGGCACCCGGACCGATGAGTTCGAGCAACTGCACGGCCAGGGAGCGCAGGATGGAGATCTCGATCTCGTCCAGTGCGATGGCGGCGCCGCCGCCCTTGAGGGGTTCGAACGTACCGGCGGAGTGCCCCATCAGATGCGGTCCTGGGAGAGGGTCGCCCACAGGCCGTAGCCGTGCATGGCCTGCACGTCGCGCTCCATTTCCTCGCGGGTGCCGCTGGAAACGACCGCCCGCCCCTTGTGGTGGACGTCGAGCATCAACTTGTGTGCCTTGTCCTTCGAGTAGCCGAAGTACGCCTGGAACACGTACGTCACATAGCTCATGAGGTTGACCGGGTCGTTGTGCACCAGGGTCACCCAGGGAACGTCGGGTTCCGGGACCGCGAAGGTCTCTTCGGCCGACTCGGTGCGTTCGATCTCAATGGGAGCAACACTCACTTGTCCCATGCTGCCACTGTGACCGGCCGGTCGCACAAACGGGCCCCGAGATCTCGTCACTCTGACGAAATGTGCGCTAGCATCCGGGACATGAACCCAGCGGACCTGGGCCTGCCGGTGGACGTGCCGTCGACAGCGCTCTTCACGGATCATTACGAGCTCACGATGCTGCAGGCCGCCCTGGCGAACGGCACCGCCGACCGCCGCTCGGTCTTCGAGGTCTTCACCCGACGCCTGCCCGAGGGCCGCCGCTACGGAGTGGTGGCGGGCACCGGCCGCGTCCTGGACGCGGTGGAGAACTTCCGCTTCGACGGCGCGGTGTTGGAGTTCCTGCGCGAGCAGGCCGTCGTTGACATGCGGACGTTGGACTGGCTGGCCAACTACCGTTTCTCGGGCGACATCTGGGGCTACCCGGAGGGCGAGGTCTACTTCCCCGGCTCCCCGGTGCTGCGCGTCGAGGGCAGCTTCGCCGAGTGCGTGCTGCTGGAGACCGTGGTCCTGTCGATCCTGAACCACGACTCGGCGATCGCCGCCGCCGCCTCCCGGATGGCTTCGGCCGCCGGCGGCCGGCCGCTGATCGAGATGGGCGCGCGGCGCACCCACGAACTGGCCGCGGTGGCGGCCTCCCGGGCCGCGTACGTCGGCGGCTTCACCTCGACCTCGGACCTCGCGGCCGGTTTCCGGTACGGAATTCCGACGGTCGGGACCTCGGCGCACGCGTTCACGCTCGTGCACGACGGCGAGCGGGACGCGTTCCGGGCCCAGGTGGCCTCGCTGGGCAGCGGGACCACCCTGCTGGTGGACACCTACGACGTGGCGGAAGCCGTGCGCACCGCCGTGGAGGTCGCCGGGACGGGGCTGGGAGCGGTCCGCATCGACTCGGGCGACCTGCTGCTCGTCGCCCACCGGGTGCGCCAGCAGCTGGACGAGCTGGGGGCCACCGGCACGAAGATCGTGGTGACCTCCGACCTGGACGAGTACGCCATCGCCTCGCTGGCCGCCGCGCCCGTGGACGCGTACGGGGTCGGCACGCAGCTGGTGACCGGCAGCGGACACCCGACGTGCTCCATGGTCTACAAGCTGGTGGCGCGGGCGGCGTCGGCGGACCCGAAGGCGCCGCTGGTGCCGGTGGCGAAGAAGTCCTCGGGCGGGAAGACTTCGGTCGGGGGCCGCAAGTGGGCTGCCCGCCGGCTGGACGCGGACGGCGTGGCCGAGGCGGAGGTCCTGGGGACCGGCCCGGTACCGGCGGCGCTGGCCGACGCGCAGCTGCTGGTCCAGCTGGTCAAGGCGGGCGAGGTGGTGGCCCGCGAACCACTGGAGACCGCACGGGAGCGCCACCACGAGGCCCGCGCCGGGCTGCCCCTGTCCGCGACCCAGCTCTCGCGCGGCGAAGCCGTCATCCCGACCGAGTACGCGTAGCGGGGCCGGGGCCGGGGGAAGAGCCCGCGCAGCGGGACACACATCAACCGAAGGACACGCGACATGCACCGCGCACTGATCGTCGTCGACGTACAGAACGACTTCTGCGAAGGCGGCAGCCTCGCGGTCACCGGAGGCGCCGACGTCGCCGCCGCCATCACCGAGCTGATCGGGCAGGCCACCGCCGGCTACCAGCACGTCGTCGCGACCCGCGACCACCACATCGACCCCGGGTCGCACTTCGCGCGCCCCCCGGCCGAGCCGGACTACGAGACCTCCTGGCCGGTCCACTGCGTCGCGGGCACCGAGGGCGTCGGGTTCCACCCGAACTTCGCCCCGGCCGTCGCCTCCGGGGCCGTCGCCGCCGTCTTCGACAAGGGGGCGCACGAGGCCGCGTACAGCGGGTTCGAGGGCACCGACGAGAACGGGACCCCGCTCGCCCAGTGGCTGCGCGACCGGGGGGTCACCGAGGTGGACGTGGTCGGGATCGCCACCGACCACTGCGTACGGGCCACGGCCCTGGACGCCGCCCGCGCGGGCTTCTCCACCCGCGTGCTGCTGGACCTGACCGCCGCCGTGGCCCCCCACACCGCCGCCCGGGCGGTGGAGGAGCTCCAGGCGGCCGGGGTCGTCCTGGTCGGCGGGAGCGCCCGCTAAAGGCCTCCGGCGGGCCCTGGTGGCGCGCGGAGGACCCCGGGCGGCTCCCGTGGCCGGGGGCGCCGCCCCCGCATGACCCTCGTGGCCCTCGTGGCCCTCGTGGCCCTCGTGGCCGTGGGCGCCCCTAGTGGCCCAGGAGGGCCCGGATCGGATGCCAGAGCTCCTGGGCCCGGTCCGGGGCTCCGCGCCACAGCAGGCCGTCCGGGTGGTGCAGGACGGCCGTGACCTCGTCCGGGGTCGGCGGCTGCGCGTTGCCGCGCAGGTAGACGGCCCGCATGCCGAGGTTCCGCAGCCTGGTCAGGGCGCGGGCCCGGTTCGCGGCGTGCACGAGGACGCGGACGTTGCCGCCGTCACCGGACGGCCTCGGCAGTGTGAGCGCGACCACCACACTGCCGCCTGGCAACCTGACGAAACCTCCACCGGGCATGATCTTCAGCTCCCCCGTCAATAAGACACTCAGCCCACGCATCTAAACGCGATCGGCCGCCGCCCGCTAGGGGGCGACGGCCGATCATGCTTTGACCTGCGGTTCTACCGAATTACTTGACGGCGGGGCCGACCTCGACCGTCATCTGGAGACCGTCGTACGTCTCCTTGGCGATCTTGATCTTGGTGTTGGTGTCAGTGACCTTCACCGAACCGGTCGGGTTCTCGTCGTAGTAGTACTTGCCCTTGTGGTCGTCGAAGACCATGTTCGCGGGCTTCGGCTTCAGGAACAGCGCCTCACCGTTCTTGTGCAGGGTGAAGGCGTCCGTCGAGTACGCGCTGAACGGCGCGTCGTACGGCTGGATCTTGTTCCGCAGCAGGGTGCCGTCCGCCCACTTCATCGGCTTGGCGTTGGCGTCGATCGGAAGGATCAGACCGGAGCCCGGGTGCTGGCTGGTGTTGTTGTCCTTCTGGGAGGTGTCCCAGAGCCAGATCAGCAGGCCGTCCTGGTACGGGTAGTGCTCGACCCAGCCCGGCTTGGTGTTGCCGAAGCCGAAGTTGTACGGGCCCACCTTGAGGGTGGAGTCGTACGAGACGTAGCGGCGGTTCTCAGCCAGGTAGTACTGCGCGTACTCCTTGGTGAAGCCGGCGCCGACGCGGGAGAAGCCCTTGCCGGTCCAGCCGTTGTCGCCGTTCTCGGCGCCGTCGGTGAACAGCGCGGAGCCGTCCGCCGTGAGGGTCATGGCATCGGCCGTGAAGCCCTTGCCGCCCGCGCCGCCGTCCGTCTGGTAGCGGAAGCGGAGGTCGATCTTCTTGCCGGCGTACGCGTCGAGCGGGAAGGCCAGGTCCTGCCAGCCGCCGGAGACGTCCGTCAGTGCCGGGGAGCCAGCGGCGTCGGCCGCAATGGCCTTGCCGTTCGCGGTACCGGCCAGGGCGGTCCAGTTGGCGCCGCCGTCCGTGGACACCTCGGTGTAGAGGTAGTCGTAGTCCTTCTCGATGTCCCACCAGCCCTTGAGGGACAGGGAGGCGGACTTCTTGCCCGTCAGGTCCACCGATCGGGTCAGGGTGTTCTTGAGGTCGTCACCCATGTTGCTCCACCACTGCGTGGAGCCCTCGGCGGGAGCGACGATGTCCGTCGTGACCTTCTTCTTCGGAAGGTCGACGATCAGGGCCTGCTTGTCCTTGGTGTTGTACTCCGAGACGCCCAGCTTGTGGGTGGACTTCGTCGCGGCCTTGGCCCGGTCGTAGTTCAGCCAACCCAGCTGGAACTTGTCCCAGGCCGTCATGTCGCCCGGGAGGTCGCCTATGGAGTCCTTGCCGGTGCCGAGCCAGGAGCCGGCCGACATCAGGGACCAGAAGCCGACCGAGTTCTCGCCGCCACCGGAGGTGTCGTAGAGGTCCGGCAGGCCGAGGTCGTGGCCGTACTCGTGCGCGAAGACGCCGAGGCCGCCGTTCTCCGGCTGCATCGTGTAGTCGCCGACCCAGATGCCGGTGTCACCGATCTGGGTGCCGCCGGCCTTGTTGTTCTCCGGGCCGGTCTTGCCCACGTTGGTGCCGTAGGCGTACCAGCGGTGCGCCCACAGGGCGCTGGTGCCCTGCACGCCGCCGCCGGCCGACTCGTCCTCGCCCGCGTGGACGATCTGGAAGTGGTCGATGTACCCGTCGGGCTCGTTGAAGTTGCCGTCGCCGTCGAAGTCGTTGCGGTCCCACTGGTCGTACTGGGCCAGCTGCGCCTTGATCTGCGCGTCGGTCTTGCCGGCCTTCTTCTGGGCCTCCGTCCACGCGGTGACGCCGTCACGGACGGTGTCCCACACGTTGGAGCAGTTGGTCTGGCCGCAGTAGTTGGAGCCGTAACGGCCCTCGTTGTACGGGACCTTCACCCAGTCGGCGACCTCGCCCTCGACCGAGTAGCGGCCCGAGGAGGTCTTCTCGTAGTAGGTCTTCAGCGAGTTCTTGCCCTGGCCGGTACCGAAGTACAGGTCCTGGAAGTAGTCGCGGCTGAAGTCCTTGCGCCAGGCGGTGCTGTTGTTGGTCGCACGGTCCGGCTGCGCGATCGTGTTGTGCAGCGGACCGGGGGTGCCGCCGTACTTCGGGACCGCCGGCTTGGGGCCGTCGGGGCCGTCCGGGTCGAACATGGTCGTGTTGTCGACCTGGTCACCGAACTCGACGAGGATCGTGAAGATCTTGTCGGTCTTCTCGCGGCCGAGTTCGACGTACTTCTTGTCGTCGAGCTTGACGACCTTGGAGGCGCCGCGCTGCTCGACGTCCTTCTTGCCGGTCAGCACCTGCTCCAGGGCGGCCTTCTTCTGCTTGGCCTGCTGGTCGCTGAACGGGCCCTTGAGGTCGTGCTCGACGACCTTGGCAGGAGCGGTCGGGTCCTGCCGGTCGGAAGCGGGCGCGGCCGGGGCCTGGCTCTCCGCCTGGGCCGCGGTGACGGTGAAGAAGGTGGCGCTGCTCGCGCAGGCGGCCAGGGTCACACCGATGGCTACGGCACGCAGCGCTCGTCGGCGACTGGAATTGCTGGTCACTTGATGTCGTTCCCCTCCCGCGGCCGCGACACAGGTCGGAACTTCTCCATAGGAGCGGGGGGTTCCGCGCGGCGCGCGTCTCAAGTGACGACATTTGACCGGAGAGTCGAAAGAAAAGACAGACCTTGACTTGTTCCTTACAACTGCACTATGCGGTCAGGGAGTTCCGCTATCCGGACGTTCCTCTGCCATATGGGACGAAGGGCGCGTCCCGACCACACCGTGGGACGGGGTGTGAACCCGTGCGCCCCCCGTGCTCCGGGCACCGTGGGTTAGGTCACGCTTACTAGCGGTTCCGCTCGGGAATCCACCGTCGTAGAGTCGCTTGCCGCGCGACCTAGTTGAGCAGACGCCCCCCTCCCGCCTTGAGGACGGATATCGCCATGCCGCGTCCGACCGCAGCCCAGCTCCTCTACGGGTCCGCCACCGTCGTCGTGTCGACGATCGCCATGCTGCTGCTCTCACAGACGAGCACGGGGCTCGGCGTCGCGGTCATCACCACGGCCGCCCTGGCCCTCGGACTGCTCGTCGCGCTCACCGCGGCGGTCCCGCGTCGCCGCGGCCGGCACGCGGCCCCCGCCGGTTCCCCCGCCGACGCCCCCGGTGTTGCCGATATCACGCCCGATCCGGTCCCCGCGGACGCGCCGACGGCCGCCCGGGTGCCCGAACCCCGGACGGCCGCCACCGAACAGCCGGTGCACCACTGAGCCACGAGCCGCCCAGTCCAGTCGCACCCCTGTGCGCGGTCCGCGTCGCTACGCCGCGCTCACCACCACGGTCTTGGCGACCTTGTCGTGCAAGCCCTGTCTGTACGGCTTGTCCACGAGCATCGACACGATCAGCGCGAGCGGCCACAGGCAGAAGCAGCAGATCAGCGTCGGCAGCCAGAGGACCGCGGCCCGGGCCAGTGCGGCGTTGGACTGCGGCACGCTGCCGTCGTTGAGCATCGCGACCCGCAGGCCCATCGCCTTCTTGCCGACGGTCTTGCCGTCCTTCTTGGTGAACCACCAGTCGTAGCCGACGTACGCGACGATCGAGATCAGCGTCATGATCAGACCGCTGCCGCTGTAGGACTTGGTGAAGACCTCGCTGACGTCCTCGCCCTTGTTCGTCTCGACCACGTACCGGTTGGCGCCGAAGGCCAGCTGGATGAGGAACAGCGGGACGGCCACGATGATCACGTCGATGATCCGCGCGGCGAGCCGCTTGCCGAAGTCAGCGAGCGGGGGCATCCCCGCGAGCGGATCGGGCATGCCGTAGCCGCCGCCACCGCCGTACGGGCCGCCGCCACCGCCATTCGGGGGCGGCGGGGGCGGGTAGCCGCCGCCCGCTCCTCCACCGTACGGGCCGCCCGGCGGAGGGGGCGGCGGGCCGCCGGGGGGCGGAGTCGGCCCTCCCGGCGGCGGACCGTACGGCGAACCGCCCGACGGAGGCGTCGGTTCCTGGGGCTTCTTGAGGAACGGGTCCTCCTCGGGCGGCTGGCCCGGCGGCGGCTGATCGGTACTCATGGCCCGAGTCGAACCCGGCTCCGCGCATCCCGCAACGGGACGGCGTCCGTTCGGGGGAAGGGCCGCCGCACGGCGTCTGGGCGGCCCTCAGCGGGCCACGTACGTCTTGGCCGCCCGGTCATGCCAACCCCGGCGGCGCGGGCGGTCCGCGAGGCACCAGAGGCTGCCGGGGAGCCCGAGAAGGGCGCACACCAACCAACGGCGCAGGGCCGCACCGAAGCCGGGCGGGCGCAGCGTGGCGGAGGTCAGCACCCGGATCCCGAGGAGCTTCTTGCCCGGGGTGCGGCCCCAACGGGCGGTGGGCAGGACCTCGTAGAACACCCCGAAGAGCAGAACGGCCCCCAGGACCAGGCCCAGGTATCCGGCGATGGTGGCGTCGAACAGCCACACGGTGGTGGTCCGTCCGCTTCCCTTGGCGGCGTTCACCTTGGCCTGGAGGTGGGCGGTGGCCACGGGCACGAGGGGCCAGGCGGTCCCGGCCGCGACGGCGCCGAGCACGACCGAGTCCAGCACTCGGGCCACGAACCGGCGGACCAGCCCGGCGGGGCGGGCGGCCCGCTCCGCCATCTGTTCGAACACGGCCCGCTCGGTGGGCCGGGGAACGGCGGCCTGGGCAAGAGCGGGCACGGCGGAGGCGGCGGGGGTGGGGCGGGCCAGCGCGGGGGCCTCCGGACGCGGGGCCTGCGGACGCCGGACCTCCGTCCGGGGAGCCTCCGCGGACGCCGGAGCCGGCGCGATCCGCTGCACCGGCGTCTCGGGCCACGAGGAGGTGAGCCCGGTGCCTGCGCTACCTCCCGGGACCTCCGGCCACGCGGCCTCGACGGGAGCAGGGGCGGGAGCAGGGGCCGGAGCGGGAGCGGGGGCGGGAGCAGGGGCCGGTGCGGGAGCGGGAGCGGGAGCGGGAGCCGTAGCAGGGGCGGGCGCAGGGCTCGGGGCAGGGGCCTGGGCTGCCGGGGAGCGCGCCGACAGGATGCCCACGCCCTCGGCGGAGCTCCGCCCCGCCGGGGCCTGCCCGGGGAACCGCTCCGCGGTCGCCGCCGCGGCGTCCGGTCTACGGGCGAAGTTCACCCCCGTTCCCCGCTCCGCCCGTTCGACCGTGTCCAGCGGCTCCGGGCGCGGGCCACGGCCCAGCGAGACCCCCGCCGCGGGGGCGGGCGCATGCCCGGCCTCGGGCTCCGGCTCGGGGCGGCTGCCCCAGGACACCCGGTGGTCGCGGGGGCCGCCGAAACCGGATTGGTGCAGGGGATCGGCCTGCCAGGCGCCCGTGGGTGCGGCGGGCGCCACGACGGGTTCGGGTTCGGACTCGGGTTCGCGTTCGCGTTCGGGTTCGGGTTCGCGTTCCGGATCGCGTGCCGTTCGGACCGTGCGCTCGGGTTCGCGTTCGGGTTCGGGTTCGGGCTCCGGCAGCGCCTCGGTCATGCCGGTCTCGTCCAGGAACACCGGTCCGGTCTCGTCGGTCCGGGGGGCGGGGCGACTCGTACCCGGGACCCAGTTGAGGCCGTTCCAGTACCGGACGAACCCGGGGATGGACGGATCGGGGTAGTAGCCCTCGCGGGCCGCGTGCTCGCCGTCACCAGGGGAGGCCGTCATGTCCCCAACTCCGATCGTGGCTTGAGGCTTGTGCAAGGGAGGACCATAGCCAAGAACCGCCCCCCGACAGGTCCGGTAACGGGAGAATCCAAGCCTTTGAGCGAACGCCGCACCCCATGACTGTTTCTGGTCAGCCAACAGAATCCGGCCAATCCCTGATTCGGTGCGCGAAGTCGCGTCATACCCGGGCACTTCGGCGCTCTCTCCCGGTGTGGGGTGCGATCCCGGCCCCACGAACGCACCGGAGAACCGAAGTGAGGCCGCCATGCACCACCCCGTCATCGAGCGCGAACTGGAACTCAAGCTGGTCCTGTCCCCCGAGCGCAGCATCGCCGTCCCCGCCCTGCTGGCCTACCTGACGGACGACCCGTACGCCGTACACATCACCTTCCACACCGGTTCCAGTACCCCGGTGCACTGGACCTTCGCCCGCGAGCTCCTGGTGGAGGGGGTGTTCCGCCCGTGCGGCCACGGAGACGTCCGGATCTGGCCCACGAAGGTCGACAACAAGGCGGTCCTCTGCTTGGCGCTGAGCTCCCCCGACGGCGACGCCCTGCTGGAGGCGCCGGCGGGTTCCGTGTCGGCCTGGCTTGAGCGCACGCTGCGTGTGGTCCCGCCCGGCACCGAGGCCGAGCGGTTGGGTCTGGACGACGCGCTGGCCGAGCTGCTCACCCCGACGCCGGCCGACGACCTGTGGATGCGGGACCCGTGGCCGTCGGACGAGTCGACGGACGGGGACCTCTGATGCCGCGCACCCGAGGCCCCGTACGCCCCGTACCGCCCCTCCGCCTCATACCGCAGGCAGGACTTCTGCACGCGCCAGGGTCAGAAGAGCTTCCCGGGGTTGAGCAGGCCGAGCGGGTCGAAGGCCTGCTTGACCGCGCGCTGCATCTCCATCCCCACCGGTCCGAGTTCGCGGGCGAGCCATTCCTTCTTCAGCACACCGACCCCGTGCTCGCCGGTGATGGTCCCGCCGAGGGCCAGTCCCAGCGCCATGATCTCGTCGAAGGAGGCGCGGGCCCGGCGCGACTCGTCCTCGTCGGCCGGATCGAAGCAGACCACCGGGTGCGTGTTGCCGTCGCCGGCGTGCGCGCAGACCCCGATGACCAGGTCGTGGGCGCGGGCGATGGCGGCGGTCCCGTCCAGCATCTCGGCGAGCCGCGAGCGCGGTACGCAGACGTCGTCGATCATCGTCGCCGGGCGCAGGGCGTCGAGGGCGGTGAGCGACATCCGGCGCGCCTGGAGCAGCAGTTCGGACTCCGCCTCGTCCTCGGCGGGTACGACCGCGGTGGCTCCGGCGGCCGAGCACAGCTCCCCCAGCGCGGCGAGTTCCTCGGACGCGTGCGGGGTGTCGAAGGCAGCGAGGAGCAGGGCCTCCGTGGTGTCCGGCAGGCCCATCCGGCCCAGTGCGTTGACGGCCCGGACGGTCGTACGGTCCATCAGTTCCAGCAGCGAGGGGGTCAGTCCGGCCTCCATGACGGCGCAGACGGCCGCGCAGGCCGCCGCGGCCGAGGGGAACTCGGCGGCCAGGGCCAGCTGCCGGGGCGGAGCGGGGCGCAGCGCGAGGACGGCCCGGACCACGACGCCGAGGCTGCCCTCGGATCCGACGAAGAGCCGGGTGAGGTCGTACCCGGCCACGCCCTTGGCCGTGCGCCGGCCGGTGCGCAGCAGTCGCCCGTCGGCCAGGACCACGTCGAGGCCGAGCACGTACTCGGCGGTGACCCCGTACTTGACGCAGCACAGGCCGCCGGACGCGGTGCCGATGTTGCCGCCGATCGTGCACTGCTCCCAGCTGGAGGGGTCGGGCGGGTAGTACAGGCCCTGCGCGGCGACGGCCCGTGAGAGCACGGCGTTCACGACGCCGGGTTCGACGACGGCGATGCGGTCGACGGTGTTGATCTCCAGGATGCGGTCCATCTTGACGAGGGAGAGAAGGATGCAGCCGTCGGAGGCGTTGGCGCCGCCCGAGAGCCCCGTACGGGCGCCCTGCGGGACGACGGGGACCCGGAGGGCGGTGGCCGTGCGCAGGACGTGCTGGACCTGTTCGACGGTGCGGGGAAGGACCAGTGCCGCCGGGGTTCCGGCGGCACAGAAGCCGGCCATGTCGGTGGCGTAGGAGGCGGTCACCTCGGGGTCGGTGAGGAGGGCCTCGGCGGGGAGCCCCTCCAGGAGGCGCGCGCGCAGACGGTGGAAGGGAGCGTCATCCGTGACATCCGTGACATCCATGGGCCCAGCGTGGCACCCGGTGGGGGGTGCCTCCCAGAGGCGGCTGGGGGACCATCGGTGTGAACACGGCCGCGACCGGCTTCGGGCACCTCGGTGAGCTCTTCATATTGACGCACAGTGACCCCATGGACCGTATCGACGAGGAAGCGCAGCAGCCCGCGCCACCCGTGACCTTCGCCGGCCGCAAGACGCTCGTGGCGGCCGCGGCCCTGGTGGTCCTGATCACCGGGGCCCTGCTGATCCGGCCGGCCCGTCCGGGCGACGACGCGCGCCCGCCGGGGCCCGGCGAACGGGCCGCATCGGCGGTCGGCTTGGGGGCGCCGGCGGCGGCGGTGGACCTGACGGCGTTGGTCGCGGACCGGGAGAAGTGGGTCGCGGAGCACGCGCGGGACGACGCGTCGTGGGCGGTGCTCGGGGCTGCGTACCTGGAGCAGGCGCGCAGGACCGCGGACCCGGGCTGGTACCCGAAGGCGGAGATGGCGCTGAAGCGGTCGCTGGAGATCCATCCGGCCGAGAAGGGCAACTTCGACGCGATGACGGGGATGGGCACCCTGGCCAATGCCCGGGGGGACTTCGGGACCGGGAAGAAGTGGGGCGAGCTCGTACGGGCGCAGGCGCCGAAGCAGTGGACGGCGTACCCGGTGCTCGTGGACGCGTACACGGGACTCGGGGACTACAAGGCCGCCGAGCGGTCCTTGGAGCGGCTCGTCGACCTGCGGCCGGGGCTGGTGGCGTTCATCAGGGCCTCGCAGGTCTACCGGGACCGCGGCTGGCGCGAGGACGCGACGATGGCGATGGAGCACGCGGCGGGTGCGGCGAAGACGCCGGCCGAGAAGGCGCACGTGCTGTTCCGGCTCGGCGAGCTGTCCTGGGAGCGCGGCGAGGCGGCGGTGGCGCTGCGCCAGTACGAGGCTGCGCTGCGGGCGGACCCCGCGCAGGCGGAGGCGTTGGGGGGCCGGGCCAGGGCGCTGGCCGGGCTGGGGCGGAGCGGGGAGGCTGTCCGGGACTACCGGCTGGCGCTGGGGCGGGCGCAGGTGCCGCGGCTCGCGCTGGAGCTGTGTGAGTTGCTGGAGTCGCTGGGGCGGGGCGACGAGGCGCGGGCGCCGTACGACATTGTGCGGGCGGCGGCGGCGCGGGGCACGGCGGAGGGGGTGAACGAGGCGGTGGTCCTCGGCCTGTTCGAGGCGGACCACGGGAATCCGGCGGCGGCCGTGCAGCGGCTGACGCAGGAGTGGTCACGGCACAAGAACATGCAGGTGGCGGATGCGCTGGCGTGGGCGCTGCACAAGTCGGGCGAGGACACGGAGGCGCTGGAGTACGCGAAGAAGGCGATGGACCGGGGTCTGCGGAGCGCGGACTTCGCGTACCACCGGGCGATGATCGAGCGGAGCCTGGGCGATGAGGCCGGGGCCCGCCGTCACTTGCAGGAGGCGCTGCGGACGAACCCGCGGTTCTCGCCGGTGCGGGGGCCGCTGGCGAAGCAGGCCCTGGCCTCGATCAGCCAGCCCCCGCCGGGCGGCCCGGAGAACCTTCGGCCACGCACGCCGTGGGTGGAACCGCAGCTCCCGAAGGCGGCGAAGCCGGAGCCCAAGCCGGAGCCCAAGCCGGCACCGAAGCCGGAGCCCAAGCCGGAGCCGAAGCGGGCACCGAAGCCGGAGCCCAAGCCGGAGCCGAAGCGGGCACCGAAGCCGGGACCGAAGCCGGAGACCGAGCCGGAGAGGGAGCCCGGGCAGGAGTCGAAGCCGAAGCCGTCCGCGCCGAAGCCGGGCCCGTCAGGAGGGCCCGGCCACGCCGGGGCGTGAGTCGCGGGAGCCCCGGGGGCGGGGCCCCCGGGGCGGTGCGGAACCTAGAGGTTGCCGCGCTTGGCCTGCTCGCGCTCGATCGCCTCGAACAGGGCCTTGAAGTTGCCCTTGCCGAAGCCCATCGACCCGTGGCGCTCGATGATCTCGAAGAACACCGTCGGACGGTCCTGCACCGGCTTGGTGAAGATCTGCAGCAGGTAGCCGTCCTCGTCGCGGTCGACGAGGATCTTCAGCTCGCGCAGGGTCTCGACCGGCACCCGCGTCTCGCCGGCCCAGTCGCCCAGCGTGTCGTAGTACGAGTCCGGGGTGTCCAGGAAAGCCACGCCCGCCGCCCGCATCGACCGCACGGTGGCGACGATGTCGTTCGAGGCGAGCGCGATGTGCTGGACGCCCGCGCCGCCGTAGAACTCCAGGTACTCGTCGATCTGCGACTTCTTCTTCGCGATGGCCGGCTCGTTGATCGGGAACTTCACCTTCAGGGTGCCGTCCGCGACCACCTTCGACATCAGCGCCGAGTATTCGGTGGCGATGTCGTCGCCCACGAACTCCTTCATGTTCGTGAAGCCCATGACCTTGTTGTAGAACGCGACCCACTCGTTCATCCGGCCGAGCTCGACGTTGCCCACGCAGTGGTCGATGGCCTGGAAGGTCCGCTTGGCCGGGGGCTCGACCAGCGGGTCGACGGCGACGTAGCCCGGCAGGTAGGGGCCGGAGTAGCCCTTGCGCTCCACCAGGGTGTGGCGGGTCTGCCCGTACGTGGCGATCGCGGCCAGCACCACCGTGCCGTGCTCGTCGCTCACCTCGTACGGCTCGTCCAGGCCGCGCGCGCCGTGCTCGACGGCGTACGCGTACGCCGCCCGCGCGTCCGGGACCTCGATCGCGAGGTCGATCACGCCGTCGCCGTGGTCGGCGACGTGCTCGGCGAGGAAGCGTCCGCGGTCCGTGGCGGCCTTGATGACCGAGGTCAGGACGAAGCGCGCGGCGCCGTTGGTGAGGACGTAGCTGGCCGTTTCGCGGACGCCGTTCTCCGGACCGGAGTAGGCGACGAGCTTCATGCCGAAGGCGGTGGAGTAGTAGT
Source organism: Streptomyces sp. NPDC006430 (assembly GCF_040612395.1). Classification (NCBI taxonomy): domain Bacteria; kingdom Bacillati; phylum Actinomycetota; class Actinomycetes; order Kitasatosporales; family Streptomycetaceae; genus Streptomyces; species Streptomyces sp. NPDC006430. Next base: position 89,366 of record NZ_JBEXQA010000010.1, on the reverse strand, counting down.
GCGCGGCCTGCTTGGCGTTGCCGACGGCGAAGACGACCGCGTCCATGCCCTTCACCGGGAAGGGGTCTGCCTCACGCGCGGTGTGGGGGGTGGTTTCGAGATTCGCCAAAGACTCAGTCATGAGCGCAGAGTCCCGCCGATCCACAAGCTGCGCAATAGTTTCCTGATTGGCTGTACAGACTGACCAGCCTGGGTCCAGGATGGTTGAGAGATCTGTACAGGATGACCACTCGCCGACCAGCCCGGAGGCAGCCATGGGAATCGACGAACTCGACGGCCGGCTCATCGTCCTGCTCGCGCGGGAACCCCGGATCGGGGTCCTTGAGGCCTCGCGCCGGCTCGGCGTGGCCCGCGGCACCGTGCAGGCCCGGCTCGACCGGCTCCAGTCGAGCGGGGTCATCCGCGGCTTCGGCCCCCAGGTGGACCCGGCGGCGCTCGGGTACCCGGTGACCGCCTTCGCCACGCTGGAGATCAAACAGGGCCAGGGGGCCGACGTACGGGCGCACTTGAACGGGGTGCCGGAAGTGCTGGAGCTGCACACCACCACCGGGCACGGAGACATGCTGTGCCGGCTCGTGGCCCGGTCCAACGCCGACCTACAGCGGGTGATCGACCGGGTCGTGGGCTTCGAGGGGATCGTGCGCGCCTCGACCGCGATCGTGATGGAGAACCCCGTACCGCTGCGGGTCATCCCCCTGGTGGAGCAGGCGGCGCACGAGGGCTGAGCCCTTCGGGTGGTTCCAAAGAAGACGTTGCAAAGAAACCCTTGCATAGGAAGCTTTGCAACTCTACTGTTGAGCCATGCCCAAAGAACCCGAAGAGCCCGCAGAGCCGGAGGGGGTGCCGCACGAGCCGGCGCCCCAGGTCCGCACCCTCGACGCCCGCTCCTTGCGCGGCCTCGCCCACCCCCTGCGCATCCGCATGCTGGCCACATTGCGCCACGACGGCCCGGCCACGGCTTCCCAACTCGCTGAGCGCCTCGGGGAGTCCAGCGGCTCCACCAGCTACCACCTGCGCCAGCTCGCCGCCCACGGGTTCGTCGAGGACGCCCCGGAGCACGGCAAGGGCCGCGAGCGCTGGTGGCGGGCCGCCCACGACGGCACGCGGTTCGACGAGACGCTGATGTACGACGAGGACCCGGCCACGCGCGGTGCGGCGGACCTCTTCATGCACGAGATCGCCACGATCCACACGCAGGAGATGAGCACCTGGCTCGGCAACGCCCACCGCTGGCCCCAGGAGTGGCGGCGCGGCTCGGACATCAGCGACTTCACCCTGCGCCTGACGGCCGAGCAGAGCCTCGAACTCGTCCACAAGGTGCACGACCTGATCAACAGCTACCGCGACCTGCCGCCCGCGGAAGGCATGGAGTCGGTGCGATTCCACACGCACGCCTTCCCGCGCACCGGCGACTAAGCGGACTCGGGGAAGTGAGGCACGCCCCGAACGACGCGGAAACGCACCCCACTTCCCTGAGACCGCTTAGCCCCCTCCCGGCCTCCGGCCCTGGCCCCTCCCACCCTTCCGCAGAAGGAGTCCTGCCGTGCACGCCTTCACGCCCGCCGAGATCCACGCCGAGACCCACGCCGCCCGTACCGCCGAGCTGGCCGCCGAGGCCGCCGCCTGGCACCTCGCCCACGAGGCCGCCCCCGCCACCCCCGCGCTGCCCGCCCTGCGCAACCGGGTCGGCGAAGCCCTGGTCCACGCCGGGATCCGGCTGATGCAGCCCGCCCACCTCTCCACCCTCATCCAGCAGCCCGCCGCATGAGCCGGCGGCCCTTCGCGGCCGTCCTGGCCGCCAACACCGTCTCCATAGCCGGGAGTTCACTCACCCTGATCGGCGTCCCGTGGTTCGTGCTCCAGACCACGGGCAGCGCCGGCCGGGCCGGGTTCGTCGCCTTCTGCGCCACCCTGCCCGTCGTCGTGGCCGCACTCGTCGCCGGCCCGGTCATCGACCGGATCGGCCGCCGCCGGATCTCCGCGGCCTCCGACCTCGTCTGCGCGCTGTCCGTCGGTGCGATCCCGCTCCTGCACCACGCGGGCGCGCTGGAGTTCTGGATGCTGTGCGCGCTCATGGCCGTCGGCGGCCTCGTGCACACCCCGGGCCTGACCGCCCGCTCCGTCCTGCTGCCGGACCTCGCCGAGCACGCCGGCACCACCGTCACCCGGGCGGCGAGCCTCTACGACGCGGTCTCCCGCGGAGCCCGGATGATCGGGGCCGCGCTGGCCGGCGTACTCATCGCGGTCTTCGGGGCCGAAGCCGTCCTCCTGCTGGACGCCGTCACGTTCGCGGTCTCGGCGCTGCTGGTCACCGCCTTCCTGCGCGGGGTCCCGGCCGCCGAGCCGCAGCCGGCCGCCGGCGGGACCTCCTTCGCCGGCTACCGGGCCGAGCTGGCGGAGGGCTGGGCCTTCCTGACCCGCTCCCGCCTGCTGACCGGCATCACCGTGATGGTGATGATGACCAACGGGCTGGACCAGGGCTGGTCCTCGGTCCTGCTGCCCGTACACGGCCGCGAGGCCCTCGGCGGCGCCACCGCGCTCGGCCTGCTCGTCTCCCTCTTCGGCGGCTGCGCGCTGCTGGGCGCCCTCCTGTACGGGGTCTGGGGCGAGCGGTTCCCCCGCAGGGCCGTGTTCGCCGCGGCCTTCCTGCTGTGCGGCACGCCCCGCTTCGTCATGGCCGCCTTCACGGACACGCCGTTGCCGCTCGCGGTGACGATGGCGCTGTCCGGGCTCGGAGCGGGCGTGCTCAACCCCATCCTGACCACCGTGATCTACGAGCGGGTGCCGGACGAGCTACGCAGTCGCGTCTCGGGCGTGACCATGGCGGGCTGCGAACTGACCATGCCGCTGGGCGGGCTCGCCGCCGGCCTGCTGGTCGACGGGTTCGGGGCGGCGCCCGCGCTGCTGGCCTTCGGCGGCGCGTACCTGCTCACGACGCTCGCACCGCTGGTCTTCCCGGCCTGGCGCTCGATGGACCGCGCACCGGAGCCGCGCAGCGCGACCGGGGTCAGCAGGACGGAACCGGCTCTCCACGGTTCAGTGCCCGCAGCGACGTCACCGCGTCCTTCAGCGAAGTGACCGGGACCAGCCGCAGCCCCGCGGGGAGTTCGGACCGGGCGTCGTCGCACTCCGCCTTGGGTACGAGGAACACGCTCGCCCCGTCGCGCCGCGCGGCCTGGGTCTTCAGGGCCACCCCGCCGACCGCGCCGACCGTACCGTCCGCGCTGATGGTGCCCGTACCGGCGACGGTACGGCCGCCGGTGAGTTCGCCGCCGCTGCCGTCGCCGTCGAGCTTGTCGACGATGCCGAGGGAGAAGAGCAGACCGGCGCTCGGACCGCCCACGTCCGCGAGGTTGAGGGCGACCTTCACGTCCTTCGGGTCCTTGTGGAGATACCCGAGGGCGGCCTGGGTGGCCGTCGACTGCGACGTGGCCATTTCCTCCAGGTTGTGCGCCTCGATCTCCTCGTCACTTCCGCCCGAGGGGTAGACGGCCTCCTTGGGCATGACCGCCCGGCTGCTGTCGAACCAGTCGTCCACGAGCTCGGGCAGGGTCACGGTGGTGGAGGGACCGGTGGCCTGGATGGTGGTCATCCGCAGCTGGCCCGTGGTCGGCCGGGTGGGGGCACCCCTCACGGAGACGACGGGCTTGCCGTCCCGCGCGCCCAGCACGTCGACCGTGAGCCCGGGCTGGGCGATCACGAAGGGCAGCGGCGCGAAGGCCGCGACGGCGAACAAGCCGAGGACGGGCACGGCGCAGACGGCCAGGGCGGCGGGACGCGACAGACGTGTGAGGCGAGAGAGCACCCGGTCAATCTATCGGGCGGACCCGGCGGGGCCGCGCCCCGCCGGACGGGACGCGGCTCGGCAGGCTCCCGTACGGGGCTCCGGCGGGCTTTCGCACCGAGCCCGCCAGGCTCTCGTACGGGGCCTCAGCGCAGGGCGTCGGCGACCTCGCGAGCCGCATCCACGACCCGCGGGCCGACCCGCTCGGGCACCGCCTCGGACAGCATGACGACGCCGACGCTGCCCTCCAGTCCCGTGATGCCCACCAGGGGCGCCGCCGCGCCGCTGGCGCCCGCTTCGAGCTCCCCGTGAGTCAGCGTGTACCCGGGATCGATGAGCGTGCCCTGACGGGCGGCCAGAATGGCCCGGCCGGCGGCCCCCCGGTCCAGCGGGTGCCGGAAGCCGGGCCGGTAGGCCACGTGGTAGTCGGTCCAGGTGGGCTCGACGACGGCCACGGCGAGGGCCTCGGTGCCGTCGACGAGGGTCAGGTGCGCGGTGGCACCTATGTCCTCGGCGAGCGACCGCAGCGCCGGCAGGGCGGCCTCGCGCACGAGCGGATGCACCTGCCGCCCGAGCCGCAGCACCCCGAGGCCCACGCGGGCCCGGCCGCCGAGGTCGCGGCGGACCAGGGCGTGCTGCTCAAGCGTGGCCAGCAGGCGGTAGACCACGGTGCGGTTCACACCGAGGCGGTTGGAGAGCTCGGTGACGGTCAGACCGTGGTCGGTGTCGGCGAGCAGTTTGAGGACCCTGAGTCCTCGGTCCAGAGTCTGGGAGGTTTCCGCGGTCACGACGCCTCTCCCTCTCTCGGTGAGCGGCGGTGACTCTCGGGAGGGAACGACGCCGGTCCCACGGCGACGCACGGAGAGGCCGCCGGTAGCGGCCATGGCACCGGCTGCGCTCCCGCGGCGGCGCTGCCACGGGGCGTTCGATGCGGGGACAGTAGCGACCGGGTCCGCTCAGCGGAAGGCCTCGTCCAGAATCCGGGCGCCAACTACCCCTTTGTGTCGGTTCGGGATCGCCCGGCGGGTCGTTTCGTGACCGTGCGCGGGTCGGGGACCCGTGCGACCCGTCGTCGCAGACCACGGGTCAGGGGCCCCGGCGCGGCCGGTTCCGGAGCCGGGAACGACCACGGAGCGTGACCAAGGTCCGTACGGAACTCTGTACGGACCCCGCGCCACGCTCCGTAGGAACGGCTCACGCGCTCACCGGCCGGCCGGCATCCGGCCGCTCTCCGGAAGGGGGGTCAACGCATCCGCGTGGCCCACTCCTGGACCTTCTTGATGCGCTCCCGCAGCTGCCCCGCCGTCGCCTCCGCACTGGGCGGTCCGCCGCATACCCGCCGCAGCTCGGTGTGGATCACCCCGTGCGGCTTGCCGCTCTGGTGGACGTACGCCCCCACCATCGTGTTCAGCGACTTCCGCAGTTCCAGCAGCTCCTTGTGCGAGACCACCGGCCGCCGGTCGGCCGGCAGCTCCAACAGGTCCGCGTCCGCGTCGGGCTTGCGCCGGCTGTGCGCGATCTGCCGCGACTGCCGCTTCTGCAACAGCATCTGCACCTGGTCCGGCTCCAGCAGGCCCGGGATGCCCAGGTAGTCCTGTTCCTCCTCGCTGCCCGGGTGCGCCTGCATGCCGAACTCGGCGCCGTCGTACAGCACCCGGTCGAAGACGGCGTCGGACTCCAGCGCCTCGAAGGACATCTGCTCGTCCTCGCCGGTGTCCTCGTCCTCCTGCCGGTTCGCCTCGTCCATCTCCTTCTCGGACTCGGCGTACGGGTCCTCCTCGCCCTGCTTCTTCGGCTTGTCGAGGACGTGGTCGCGCTCGACCTCCATCTCGTTGGCGAAGCCGAGCAGGTACGGGATGGTCGGGAGGAAGACGGAGGCGGTCTCGCCGCGCCTGCGCGAGCGTACGAAACGTCCCACGGCCTGCGCGAAGAACAGCGGCGTCGAGATGGTGGTGGCGTAGACGCCCACCGCGAGGCGGGGCACGTCCACCCCCTCGGACACCATCCGGACCGCGACCATCCAGCGGTCGTCGTTCCCGCTGAAGGTGTCGATGTTCTTCGAGGCCCCGGTGTCGTCGGAGAGCACGAGGGTCGCCTTCGTCCCCGTGATCTCGCGGATGAGCTTGGCGTAGGCGCGCGCCGAGTCCTGGTCGGAGGCGATCACCAGCCCGCCCGCGTCCGGAATGCCCTTGCGGACCTCGGTCAGCCGCTGGTCGGCGGCGCGCAGCACGTTCGGCATCCAGTCGCCGCGCGGGTCCAGCGCCGTACGCCAGGCCTGCGAGATGGCGTCCTTGGTCATCGGTTCGCCGAGGCGGGCCGCGATCTCGTCGCCGGCCTTGGTGCGCCAGCGCATGTTGCCGCTGTACGACAGGAAGATCACGGGCCGGACGACGCCGTCGCCGAGGGCGTTGCCGTACCCGTAGGTGTAGTCGGCGGAAGACCGCCGGATCCCGTCGTTGCCCTCCTCGTACGTCACGAAGGGGATGGGATTGGTGTCGGACCGGAACGGCGTACCGGTGAGGGCGAGGCGGCGGGTCGCCGGATCGAAGGCCTCCAGGCAGGCCTCGCCCCAGGACTTGGAGTCACCGGCGTGGTGGATCTCGTCGAGGATCACCAGGGTCTTGCGCTGCTCGCAGCGGTTGCGGTGCAGCATCGGCCGCACTCCCACACCCGCGTACGTGACGGCGACCCCGTGGTAGTCCTTGCTCAGTGGCCCGGCGGAGTACTCCGGGTCCAGTCGGATGCCTATCCGGGCGGCGGCCTCGGCCCACTGCTTCTTCAGGTGCTCGGTCGGCGCGACGACGGTCACCTGCTGCACGACGTGGTGGTGCAGCAGCCACGACGCGAGCGTCAGCGCGAAGGTGGTCTTGCCGGCTCCGGGCGTCGCGACCGCGAGGAAGTCACGGGGCTGGGTCTGGACGTACCGGTCCAGCGCACCCTGCTGCCAGGCGCGCAGCTTGCTGGCGGTACCCCAAGGGGCACGGCCGGGGAAGGCGGGTGAGAGATGGTGGGAGGCGGTAGTAGTCACGGTCTCCGGTTCGGGCTCTCGGCGGCGGTCGTACGTAGGACAACCGGGCCACCTTACCGGGGCGGGCCGGCGCCTCGCGGAGGGACGGGCCCGTGACCTCGTGGAGTGCGGCGAGGGTCACATGCGCCGCGGGTCAGCGTGCGAATCTCGGCAGTTGCGCTGCGATCTTCGGTACGTCCAACGAGCCCTGGCACACGGCCAGCACGAAACGCTCGGCCTCGTCGACGTCGAAACCGGCGTCGAGCGGATGCCCGTTCATGTGCAGGAAGACCCATGTCGCGTACCAGGCGATGCGCTTGTTGCCGTCCACCAGGCAGTGGTTGCGGGCGAGCGACTCCATCAGGGCGGCTGCCTTCTCCCAGATCTGCGGGTAGGCATCCTGGCCGAAGACGCTCGACTGGGGCCGCGCGAGCGCCGAGTCGAGCAGTCCGTAGTCGCGCACCTCGCTGGTCCCGAGCCGCTCCGCGAGGTTCAGCACCTCGGGCAGGGTCAGGTAGTGGGTCACGCAAGCCTCCGGTTCAGCTCACCGCTGACCTTGAGGACGTGCTCAGCCGCCTCGTTGAAGAGCCGGGAGTGTTCGTTTATCGCCTTGATCACCGCCTCGTGCGCGAAGGACTGCATGCTGCGCCCCTCCGCCTCGGCGCGTTCGCGCAGGGCGGCCAGCTCTTCTTCGGTGAACCTGACGTTGAGACCAGCCATGCCACTACGGTACCGCGTGGTACCGCCTGGTTCCAGAGAAATCCTCAATGCCTCAGGCGGTGCCGGCGGTGCCGGCCGTGCCCTCGGGGGCGTGCGGAGTGTGCGGGGCGTGCGGGGTGTGCGGGGTGTGCAGCCGGGTGGCCACCCACGCCCCGACCAGCGCCACGCCCGCCATCGGCAGGAACACGACGACGAAGGCAGCGGGGTGCGACGCACCGGAGGCCTCCGTCACCGCGTGCCCCGCCCCCACCGCTCCCCCGCCCAGCGCGGCGAACGCCGCCCCACCGGCCGCCAGCAGCACCACGTTGGCCAACGCGTCCGAGATCTGCAGCGCGGCGGAGTTGGCCCCCGCCTCCTCCGGCGCCGACAGCTTCAGCAGCAGGACGCTCGTAGCCCCGATCACCAGCCCCATCCCCAGACATCCCACCGCCCAGGCCAGCGCCAGCGTCCACACCGGCACGGACTCGATGAGCACGGCCGGCGCCGCCGCGATCGCGGCGGCCACGAGGACCATGCCGAACACCATCAGGCGTTCCCGGTACGGCGCCACCCGCCCCTTCGACTGCACCCACGAGCCGCCCGCCCAGGTCACCCCGCCCAGCGCCAGCGAAAACCCGGCCAGCGTCGGGCTCAACCCCCGCTGCGTGACCAGCATCAGCGGCACGAAGCTTTCCGCCGCGATGAACGACCCCGCCGCCACCCCGCGCAACAGCACCACCGCCGGCAGCCCCCGCCGGGCCCGGTACGTCCCGCGCGGCAGCAACCCCAGCACGGCCGGCACCAGCAGCGCCGCACCCGCGGCGGCCGGCAGCAACGACAGCCACCGCAGGTCCTGGGCGGCGTACTGCAACAGCCCCGCGCCGACCGAGATCCCGAACGCCAGCCGGATCCTGCGCCGGTCGAACGCCACGGGCGGCGCGTCCGGATCCACCGGCCCGGAGGCGGACCGGCGTATCGCGGGCAGCGCCACCACCAGCGGGACGACGACCAACGCCGGGATCCCGAGGAACACCCAACGCCATCCCAGGTGCTCGGTCACGGTCCCGGAGGCCAGCGGCCCGACGATCGAGGGCACCACCCAGCTCGCGGCGAAGGCCGCCATGATCGCGGGCCGCAGCCGCTCCTCGTAGGCGCGGCTCACCACGACGTAGAGGGCGACGATGACCAGCCCCCCGCCGAATCCCTGCACGGCCCGCCCGAGGACGAACACCCACATGTCCCCGGCGGTCCCGGCGCACACCAGCCCGGCGGCGAAGGCCCCGATCCCGACGGTCAACGGCCGCAGCGGCCCCTGCCGGTCGGCCCACTGGCCGGACAGGACCATCCCGAAGAGGCTCGTCGTGAAGTACGCGGAGAAGGCGAAGGCGTAGAGCCCGATGCCGTCCAGCTCACGGGCGGCGACGGGCATGGCCGTACCGACGGCGGTGGCCTCGAAGGCTATGAGGAAGACGACGGAGATGATCCCGATGCTGAGCGTCCGGTACGCGGACCCCAGAACCCCGCCCTGCGGCGGGGGCGGGACGGGCGCACTGCACTGCGGCACACGGGGCTCAAGGGCACTCATCGCCCCAGAGTAAGGCGCGTGCCCGGGTTGCGCCCCTGTCAATTCGACGGATCCCCCCTCGGCCGCAAGCCCTAGGACCCCACCCCCACCCCGCCCACCACTACCCGCCCCCGGGGCCGCCTTACTGCAGGCGACCCCGGGCACCTACGTGCACCTATGAGCCGCATTGCGTCTGCTGCTTGGCCACGTCCAGGAACTTCTTCATGAGGTCACCGAACAGCTGGCGGGACGTTCCGGCCTTCATGGAGTCGATGGATCCACCCAGCACCAGTTCCAACTGGAACTCGTCCTTGGGGCCCTTGCAGGTCACGAGGACGCGGGCACCGGTGTCGTAGACGAGGCCCTTGTCCCCCAGGGCCAGCGGATCCGGTGCGGGTTTGATCATTTCCGGGTGCCAGAAGAAGCTCTGCTCCAGCGGTTGACGCGTGGCGGACGCGAGGAAGCGGCCCTTGCCGTCCACGTCGACGTTGCACGTCGCGCCCCGGCGTTCCGCGGTCAGCCGCACATCGGCGGGCCCCGCCTCCTTCACCTCCTCGCCCTTGCCCATCAAGGGCTCCAGATCGGAACGGGTGAAGATGCCGAAGCAGGTGCGCTCGGGCAGCCGCAGGGACGCCGCCGGCTTCCCCTCGGAACAGCCCGCCACGACTACCGAGCCGAACAGCACGACGGCGCAGGTGAGCGCAACGCGGGCGGTACGCATCAGGAACCGCTGTTCGACGTGGCGACCTGGCCTCGGCCGACCGCGTGCGCATTCGCCGTCTCCGTGGAGGCGACACCAGCGAGGGCGTCGATGGTCCTCTGGTTCATGCCCGTTCCCTCCGCTGCCTTGCGGACCGATTGAGCCGCCGATTCGCCCGCCGCCATCTGCGCGTCCGTGTAGTCGATCACTGCCTTGTGATTGACCTCGCCCGTCTTCTCTGCCTGGTCCTTCTTGGCCCTCTCGACCACGCTCTCCGTGATGTCCTCCTGGAGCCATTCCACGACGTCTCCGGCCAAGGGCACCATTTCCAGGTACTTTCCACCCGCCGCGCTGATGCCCCGGTTGATCCACTTGGCGTTGTCCTCGACGCCCTTGACGTACTCCTCCGCCTTGTGGCTGCTCTCCCCGAACGTCCCCTCGGCCCTGGCCTCGGAGAGGATGCCGGTGATCTGTCCGCCCGGGTGGACAGCACTCTTGATCGCCGCATCGACGTCGTCGTACTCGCTGCGGTGCGCGATCACGTCGTTGATGAGGGTCGTGGTGAACGCGCGCTGCGCATTGGTGATCGCGCCGTACGCATCCGGGTCCTGCCCCACGGCTCCGATGAACGCAGCCATGTCGGCCTTGTGGAACTCGGCCATCTCACCGTTCACCTTGATCATCCGGCTGCCGTTCTCGGCGGAGGCCTGGATGTCCGGCATGTACTCGGCGGCCATCTGGCCGAAGTGGCCGGACAGCCCCTTCAGCGGTGAGCTGTTGTCCTCGCCCGGCTTCCCGGTGACCAGCTCCGGCTTGTCGCCGATCTTTTCGACGACCCGTTCCATGACGGCCGTCATCTCCTTGGTGTGCGGGACGGGCTTCGCGTCCTCGTCGCCCGTCACGCGGCCCGTGACGGCCGCCTCCAGGGCGTCACCGAGGGCGTTCTGGGCCGGGTGGACGTCACCGGTCAGCGTGATGTCGAAGCTGTCCATGTACGGCTTCTTGTCGAGCATGTAGTCGACCACGCCCTGCGCCTTGCCGTGCTGGCCGCCGACCGCCTTGTCGTCCTTCGTGACGATGCCGTCGCCGTTGCTGTCCTCGCGCACCGGCTCGTTGAAGAAGGCGGTCGCCGCTTCCGGGTTGTTGTTCAGGGCCTCCATCAGGCCCGTCAGCGGGTAGAAGCCCCGGCCGCCGTCGGCCCCGTGGTTGAGGGTCAGCTTCGGGTCGATGGGGGCGCCGTATTCCCACACCCGCGGGTTCTTGCGGTCCATGGCGACCATGTCACGGCCGACCGAGGTCAAGAACTCCTTGTCGTACGTCCCTTCGCGCAGCAGCGACCCCAACGCCTGGTAGCCGTACACCTTCGTGGTCAGGCCGACGTCCAACTCCTTGCGGCCGGCCTTCATCAGCTCGATCGTCCAGGCGGCGTCGAGGTGGTTGGGGACGTCCTTGTGGGTGGCGAGGCCCAGCATCGCGCCGAGGTCGCTCTGGATGTTGCCGACCATGAGCGCGCGGTCCGCACCCGCCGGGCCGAGGCCGGTCGCGTCCAGGGACATCTTCGAGTACGCCTGCAGCGTGCCCTCGGGCCCCACCTGACGGTAGAAGCCGGTGGCGAACTCGGGGTCGCTGCGGTTGTCGTCGAGCAGGTCCTCCAGCTCGCGCAATGCCTCCGGGTTGCGGGCCGTGCCGCCCTCGCCGGTGACCTTCTTCATCAGGTCCGCCGCCCGGTCCACCTGCTCGGCGTCGAGCGTCGTGTACTTCGGGGCGGTGAAGTTGTTGTCGTCGGTGACGTTCGCCTGGAGGGCCCGCACCAGCGAGTCGTCGGCGTCCTGGGCGTCCTCGACGGCCCGGTTGACGCGCTCTTGCCACAGACCCCGGTTCTTGCGCAGCGACTCCTGGTAGTCCGGGTCGTGCTGGGCGGCGTACTGGTCCTTCGGGTCGGCGAGCGGGATCGCGGTGACCCGCCCGGACCCGTCGATCGTGAAGCCGGCGGCCGGTGCTTCCTCGACGAGCTTCTTGATCTGGTCCTGGGCGGCCTTGAAGGTGGCGTGCCCGTCGGTGAGGACCAGGTGGATGCCCTTGGCTTCCTTGGCCGCGTCCTCGAACTCCTTGGCCGTCTTGTCGACGAACGGCCGGGCGACCCCCGCCGTGACCCCGCTCCACTCGGCCTTGTCGGCCTTGGCCTTCATGCCGTTGCGGGCGACCTCGGCCAGTTCCTCCAGCTTCTTGACCATCACGCCCCAGTCGCGGATCGCCGTCTGGAGCTTGTCCAGGGGTGCGTTCATCACGTTCTCGTACGTCAGCACTGCTGTCCTGAGCCTTCCTGCCTCGACGCCGTGGGTGGCCGGCGTTGTGCGTGCGTGACTACTTGAGAAGCTGGTCGATCTTGGAGGCGGTGAACTCGGCGTAGAGATTCTCCTCCTCCTTGTGATGGGAGGAGACCGAGTAGTTCAGGCCGTTGGAGATGTTCGCGCAGGCGGCGACCAGGGTCTTCAACTGGCTCTCCCAACGGGACTTCACCTTGAGGAGCGCGGCGCCGCTGGCGAAGTTCTCCTTCGTGAGCGCGCTCGCGGCTTCGGCGGTGGCCGTGTCGGCGTGCTTCCCGTCGGTAGTCAGGCGGGAGTGGAGCTGGAACGCGTCGGTGCCGATGGCCCCGATGTGCTCCTGGTTGATCTCAAGGTCACCGGTGCCCCCGCCGCCACCACCGGGCTCGGTGGGAACGTGATTGAGTCGCATGGAGACGTTCGCCGCGGCGGTGGCTCGCGCGGTGGACCATTCCTCGTCGAACGTCATCGCGTGCTCTTCTCCTTCGTTTCGGCCGCCAGCTTCGGCGAGGCTGACGGGCGAACAGGCAGGGCCCCATCCCGGGCGCGGACCCCGGAGGGACAGCGCGTCGCCTTGCTTCCCTGGCGACGCGAACGCCACGGTAACCGAGACCGCCGTCCCGGTCGTACGGGTCGTACGGGTCGCCCTGGTTGGTGCGCGTACCCGGAGCGAGGTGGCAGGACGGGCCGTCGCGCCGGGCCGGCGCCGCCGCCCGCACGGATCAGGTCAGGTCAGGTCAGGTCAGCGGCACACCCGACGTACGACGACCGCGGCGACGGCTGCGCCGACGACCGCACTGGCACCCCAGCCGAGCAGCGTCCGGGGAAGGACGCTGCGACCGGCCCGGCCGGCCTCGGCCCGAAGGGCAGGAAGGCCCGACGACTTGCCGTCGGCCGGCGGGGAGGGCGGGTTCCTCCCCTGCGCGCCCGCCAGGTCGGGAAGCGGGTAGAGGTCCCCGGGACCGGGGTCGGGGTCGCCGGAGGCGGGCGCGGCGAGCAGGGCGATACGGGGGCGTACGACTCCGTAGCCGACGTAGTCGTCGCGCCCACCGCCGCCGACGGGCTGGGCTGCGGTGTTCAACAGCACCCGCAGGACCTGGTTGTTGGTCCAGTCGGGGTGGACGGACCAGAGCAGGGCGACGGACGCGGAGGCGAGTGCGGTCGCGTCACTGGTGCCGTGGTGACTGCAGAAACCCGAATCGGGGCCGGGATCGGAGTCGGTCTCGTCGGCGCATCCGGTGACGATGTCGACGCCGGGGGCGGCCAGATCGACCTGCGGGCCGTGCTGGGACTCCTTGGTCGCGGCATCGTCCGGGCCGACGGCCGAGACGCCGACCACACCCGGCGAGCCGGAGGGGTACATGACCTCGTTGGGTCCGTCCCCGTCGTTGCCGACCGAGGAGAAGATCAGCTTGCCCTTGTCCAGGGCGTACCGGACGGCGGCGTCGAGCTCCTCGCTCTCACCGGGCCCGCCGAAGGAGATGTTCAGGACCTTGGCGTCCGAGTCCGCGGCGAAGCGGATCGCCTCGGCGATCGACTGGTGGAGGCGGAGGTTTCCACCTCCCTCGGAGACGCGGAGCGGAAGGATTTTGGCCCCGGGTGCCAGCCCGAACGCCCCGCCGCCCGTCGGACGCTTGCCCGTGCCGGCGATGAGGGCGGCGATGCCGGTGCCGTGATCGCCGTAGTCGGTGCGCTCGTCCCCCTCGTACCCGTGGGAGAAGTCCTTGCCCTGGACCACCTGGCCGTCGAGCTCGGGGATCCGGCCGACGCCGGTGTCTATGACGGCGACGGTGACGCCGAGGCCGGTGCTGAACTTCCACATCTGCTCGGCTTGCATGGCAGCGAGATGCCACTGCTCTGGCCGAGCGGACCGGGCGTATGCGGCTGGGGCCCCTACGGTCCCGGCCAGCAGGAGGCCGGCCAGGGCCGAGGTGGTCCGACGCATCCGCATCGGGCGACGTTAGGCGTTCCTGCGCCGAACGACAACAGCGACGACGGCTCCCCCGATGAGCACGCAGGCACCGAGCCCCAGCCCGATCCACAGCACGGGACTGCTCCCGTCCTCCTTGGCCTCGGCCTGGGGGGCACCGGACTCGGGCTTCTTGCCGCCAGTGGAGACCGAGGGGGCGGGCGAGTTCTTCGCGTCTGCCGCCGCCAGATCAGGCAGCGGGAACACATCCGCCGGCCCGGGATCACCAGGGTTGGGCACCGCGATCCGCGGCCGAACCACGCCATACCCGACGTAATCGTTCCGCGGCACGCCTTCAGGCTTTCCGGCGGTGTTCAGGAGAACGCGGAGGACCTGGTTGTTGGTCCAGTCCGGGTGAGCGGACCAAAGCAAGGCCGCCGAGGCGGAAGCGAGCGCGGTGGCGTCGCTCGTGCCGTGGCTGTTGCAGAGACCTGTGCCGCCATCGCATCCGGTGACGATGTTGACACCTGGGGCCGATAGATCCACGAATGCGTTGTGTTGCGATTCCTTGGTCGCGGCACCATCTGGGTCGACAGCAGCAACGCCGACCACTCCAGGAGTGGCGGCAGGGTAATAGATCTCGTTCGAGGTATCCCCGTCGTTTCCTGCACCGGCGAAAATCAGCTTGCCTTTACCCAAGGCATACCTGACTGCCTTACTGAGGTCCTCGCTCGTGCCATCGCCGACAATTGAGATGTTGAGGATTTTTGCGTCGGAATCCGCTGCGTACCGAATGGCCTCGATCATCGACTTAAAGATAGGGCCACCATCACCACCTCGGTCGATTCGCAGAGGAAGAATCTTCGCATCGGGTGCTAGGCCAAACGCACTGTCCGCGCCTCCAGGGCCCTTGCCGTTGCCTGCGATGATCGCAGCCATGCTCGTGCCGTGATGGCCATAGTCAGTACGTTCATCGCCTTCGTAGCTGGGCGCCGCAAAGTTCTTGCCAGGGAGGACCCGGCCCTCAAGTTCGGGAATCCGCGCAACACCGGTATCGATCACCGCAACGGTGACGCCCTTGCCCTTGCTGATTTTCCAAATGTCGTCGGCCTTCATGGCGTCGAGGTGCCATTGCTTGGACCGGATCGTCTCTGCATGGGCCGGGGTCGCCGCGACCCCGGCCAGCAGGAGGCCGACCAGGGCCGCGGTCGCCTTACGCATGCGCATCCCGTGCAACGTCCGTTCTGCTCAGTCGATCACCGGCGGAACAACGTGCTCGTCGCTCTGCCAGGTCTCTTCGTCTTCGGCCAGGTAGTCGGGGCGCTCGCCCTCCCGCTGGTCACGCTGGTTACCAGGAGTGTGAACACCCGCACCACCATGGCCCATGGCACCGCGGGCCGAAGCGGCTCCGGAACTGTTGCGCACGAGGCCCGAGCCGCCCGGCGTGAACGGCTGACCTCCCGCACCCGTGGCGGGCCGACCGACCGTGGGGGACTGACGGCCGCCGACGACGCCGCCGGGCTCCATGGCCAAGCGACGGCCCACCCCGGAACCACCCGGGCCGCCGACGTGGGGTCCGCCCCCGCCAGGGTGCATTCCGCCGCCCATGCCACGGCCGAGTCCCTGCTGGCCGCCGCCTTCCTTGCCGATGACGGTACCGCGCGGAATGCCGGCACTCGGTCCATTGGTGGTCACCGGTCGCCCGCCCATGATTCCGGTGTCACGGGGGAGCAGGCCCGCAGTACCGCCGGCCTTACTGAGGGGAGGAGTCGGCACCTGGAATTTGCTGCCGGGTCCGCCAGGCCCGCCACCTGATGGGATCGGCGTACCGATGGGCGGGAGCGAGATGGGCGCAATGGGTCCGGGGCCGCCACTCGGACCCGGTCCGGGAAGCGGAACGCTCGGCAGGCCCGTGACCGGAGGAAGGGTCTTGTCGGGGAGCGTCGCCACGTGGTCGAGGTCCACGTCCACGTCCCGGTCCGGAAGGCTGGGGACTGGTGCGGGGTCAGTCGGCAAGTGCGGCGTAGCGTCCGGCTGGTGGCCAACCGCCCGGTTCGGTGAGTCCGAGGACCCTTCACTGCGCGGTGCCGTTGGGGCGAAGGAGGAGCTACCGGAACCAGAACCATCGCCAGAACTACCACTCGACCGGGCCATATACGAGCTGCTAGAGACCTCGTCCGACGGACGGAACTCTCCCGGCGGCGGCGGGAAGGTCGGGATTTCGGCCTTGCCCATCTGGGTCGACGACTGGTCGTACGAGCCCGCCAGCTTTGTCAGGGCGTCGACGGCCTTCTGGTGGTCGCCGTTCAGCTTGACGGTGGCGATCTGGCCGATCTTGACCGAGTCAGGGTCGTTGTGGAAGTCCCTGGCGGCCTTGAGGTCGGCGGCGGCGTCCGTGTCGTACGCCGGCATGTTCTTCTTGACCTCGACCATGGTCTGCGCGGCCTCGGTCATCCACTTGCCGCCGGCCTCGCTGTAGTCGGCCAGGCGCAGCGTCGCGCTGCCTGTCTGGCCGACCCAGGTCTCGAAGGCCGTGGCGGCCTCGCCCTCCCAGCCCTTCACCCGGTGCTTCTTGAGGCTCTCGCCGATCTCCTTGATCGTCTTGGCCGCCTCGGTCAGCTGCGTGCCGCGGGCCTTCACCGTTTCCGCGTCGAGGGAAGCGATCATGGCGAGCAGCTGCTGGTGCGTGTAGCTCTCGAAGTCCGTTGCCATCAGATCCCGCCCGGTCCATTGCCCGTGGAGCCGTGCTGGGCCTCCTGTTGCTGCTTCTCCGGGTCGCGGTCAGGAACGTAGTCCTTCTTCGCCTGCGCGACGATGGCGCGCATCCGTGCCTCCGTTTCCGCGTCCACGTTGCCGTAGCCCTTGCCCGCCGTCAGGATCGCGATGCCCAGGGCCTCGATCTGCCCCGCCAGGCCCTTCGACAGGTTCTGGAGCTGCGTGTGCACCGTCGAGTACGCCTTGTGGAGGGCTTCCGCCTCCGCGAAGCCGTGGCCCAGCGCCCCGTCGGGCAGGGTCGTGTGGGCCAGCTTCTTGTCGGCCGCCTGGGATCCGTCGAGCTTGTCCAGGAGCTCGTCGACCCGGTTCTTGAATTCCTTCATCGACTCGAACTCGACCTCAAGCGCCTTCGCCTGCGCCATGATCGCGTCCGCCATGCCCGCATTGATATTGCCCAGCCCCAACAGGCCAGGCGCCGACTCCTCTGCCACGATGGCCTCCCCGACTCCCCGTTATTCCCGTGGTTGCAGCGTTTCCGCTGCTTCCCCGGCCCCGTTCGCACCCGTTCGCACGGGCACGTACTACGTCTTACCGATCACTCTAGCGAGCGGCACCGACAGTCCCAACCTCGGGGTTGCACGTGCAATGCGGGTCACACGGTCACGAGTTGGGCGCTGCGACGGCTGCCGATGGCCGGATCGGGATCCTGTTCACCGGGCGGCCCGTGGCCGCGCGTACTGCCGAGGCTACCGCTGCCGGGGTCGTCACCACAGGGATCGCGCTCGCCGCCTTCGCGCCGAACGGGGCCACCACGTCACGCTCTTCGACCAGTTTGACGATGCGCACCGCCGGGGCGTCCAGCGACGTGGGCAGGGCGTAGCCCGTCAGGTCGGGGTGGCGGACGAGGCCCGAGACCGAGCGGAGGTTCTCCGTCAGGGCAGCGCCCACGCCTTGTGTGACGCCCGCTTCGATACGGGCTTCCAGCTGGCGGGGGTTGAGGATGCGGCCCACGTCCTGGGCCACAGCCAGTTCCACGACCCGGACCGAGCCGAGTTCGATGTCCACGTCCACCACCGCGCGGATCGCGCAGAAGGCGAGGCCGACGAACGCGTCGCCCTGGCCGTCCCCGTCCAGGGGTTCCGTCGGGTGGGGGCGGCACTGGGCCGTGGCCCAGAGTTCCTTGCCCGCCATCGCCTCCGCGACCGTCGTCGAGAACGCGCCGTCGTACGACGTGATCCGGCCGTCCGCGATCTGGAGGAGCTCCGTGGACATGCCGAGCTTGTGTGCCATCGGCTGGAGGAGTTGGGTGCGGACCATCTTCGCGGCCCGTTCGACGGCGCCGCCGGACACCCACGTGTGGCGTCCGTGCGCCGAGGGGCCCGCCGGGGGCTGGTCGGTGTCTACCGGGGCCGTCACCACCTCGTCCACGCCCAGGACCTCCTGGACGATCTGGCGGGCGAGGGTCGAGAAGCCCTGGCCGGTGTCGACGGCCGCGCAGATGACCGTCGCCGAGCCGTTGACGACCTTGACGGTCGCCGTCGACACCTCGTCCGTTCCTTCCGCGCCGAGCATGTGGACCATGCCCACGCCGTACCCGACGCCGCGTCGCACCGCACCCGGCTCGCCCGCGCCCTCCGGGCCGCCCGGCAGCAGCCACTCCTCCTCCGGGGTGTCCTTCGGGAGCGAGGGCAGTTCGAAGTCGCGTACTGCGCGCAGGAGTTCCGCCACCGGTGCCGGGCAGGTGACCGTTTGGCCGGTGGGCAGGAGGTCGCCCGTCGCGAGGACGTTGCGCAGGCGTAGTTCCGCCCCGTCGAGCCCGAGGGCCGCTGCGAGCTTGTCCATCTGGCCCTCGTACGCCGCGCAGACCTGCATGGCGCCTTCGCCCCGTACGTGGCCCGACGGCGGGTTGTTCGTACGGACCGCCCAGCCTTCGACGAAGGCGTGCGGGACGACGTACGGGCCGCAGGCGAACGCCACCGCCGCGGCGAGGGATTCCGAGGAGGCGTCCGCGTACGCGCCCGCGTCCATCAGGATCTGGGCCTCCACCTTGATCAGGCGGCCGTCCGCGTCCGCGTGGTGGCGGTAGCGCAGCAGCGTCGGGTGGCGGTGGGTGTGGCCGAGGAAGGATTCCTCGCGGGTGGCTGCCAGTTTGACCGGGTGGCCGGTGCGGAGGGCGAGGAGGCCCAGCGGGAGCTGGAAGGCCGCGTCCTCGCGGTCGGCCGTCGCGCCGGGGACGCCGGTCACCACGACGCGCACCCGGTCGGGTTCGAGGCCGAAGCACGCCGCCGCCAGGTCGCGGTCCAGGTGCGGGTCGGTGGAGGCGGTGTAGATCTCCACGCCGCCGTCGGGTCGCGGCACGGCCAGGCCGGCTTCGGCGCCGATGGGCGCGGGGTCCTGGCGGCCGATCCGGTACAGGCCCTCGACGACGACCTCGCCGGTGGCCTCCGGGTCGCCGTAGCGGAGCGGGATGTGCCGGATGAGGTTGCCGTCGGGGTGCAGGGCGGGGGCGCTGAAGGACTGCTCCGGGTCGGTCACCGCGTCGAGGAGTTCGTACTCGACGGCGATGGCGGCGGCTGCGAGGCGAGCGGTGTCCGGGTGGTCGGCGGCCACGGCGGCGATGGGCTCGCCGTGGTGGCGTACGACGTCGTGCGCGAAGACCGGCCGGTCCGCGATGCGGCGGCCGTGCGTGGTCGCGCCGGGAAGGTCTGCGTGGGTGACGACGGCGTGCACGCCGGGCATCTCGGCGGCTGCGGAGGTGTCAATGGACAGGATGCGGGCGTGGGCGTGCGGGGAGCGCAGTACGGCGGCCCACAGCAGGCCCTCGGCCCACAGGTCGGCGGCGTACGGGAAGGTGCCCTCGCTCTTGGCGTGCGTGTCCACGGACGGCACGGAGGCCCCGATTCCGCGCGGAACCTCCTGCTCACCCGCCTCGGGCGCCGCGGCGGCCGACGTACCCGTGGAGACCGATACCGTCGTCGTCGCCGTCGCCGTGGCCGCGTCGTGCCCGCTCACGCCATGCCTCCGTTGTGGTGGATCCCGCCCTCACCGGGCGGCGCCTGGTGCGGGATGCGCGCTTCCGGGGCGTCCGGAGACGAAGGAGCCCCGGCCCCGGCCCCGGCCTCTACCCCAGACCCAGCCTCGGCCCCAGCCTCGGCCTCGGCCGTCGCCGCACGCTCGGCGACGACCTCGCGGACCGCCTCGATGACGCCCTTGTAGCCGGAGCAGCGGCAGAGGTTCCCGCACAGGGCCTGCCGGGTCTCCAGCTCGCTGGGGGCGTGGTTGCCTTCCAGCAGGTCGTGGATGGTCATCGCCATGCCGGGTACGCAGAACCCGCACTGCACCGCACCCGACTTGCACAACGCCTGCTGCACGTCCGAGAGTTCCCCGCCGCTCGCGAGCCCCTCCACCGTGCGGACCTCGCTGCCGGCCGCCGTCGCGGCCGGGACGAGGCAGGAGGCGACGAGCCGGCCGTCGACCTGTACGGCGCACGCGCCGCATTCGCCCTCCGAGCAGCCGTCCTTGGCGCCGGCGAGGCCGAGGCGTTCGCGCAGCACGTAGAGCAGCGACTCACCGATCCAGGCGCCGGTGACGGGTCGGTCGGCGCCGTTGACGCGCAGGACGTAGGAAGCCAGTGGATGCTCGTGATGGGCGACGGCCTCGGCCGTCGGTCCTTCTTCGTACGTCGGCACCTCGGCCGGGAGACCTTCGCCCGTTCCTGCAACCGGCGCCACCACGGCACTGTCGGCGGTGTCCGCACCCGGCACGGGTGCGGCCCCGACTTCGCCCGGGACCGGGCCGGAGCCCGCGCCCGGCTGCCCGTCCGCGTGGGCGGGCTCCGCCGCTGCGTCGTGCGCCGATCCCGTGGAACCGTGCCCGTGCTCACCGGCCCCGTGGCCGAATGCCGCGAAACCGTGCCCGTTCGTGTCCGTGGGCTCCGCGAAGCCGCCGGCGCCTGCGCCGGGTCCGCCCGCGAGGGCGTACTCGGGGGCCGTGACGGTACCCGCCTCGGGTTCGGGCTCGGCTTCCGGGGCGTGCTCCGGTTCGGGAGCACGCACCAGTTCCGGCCCCAGTTCCGGCTCCGGCTCCGCAAGGGCAGCCGCAGCGCCGGCCGCGTCGGCGTACGCGCCGGTCGAAGTCGTCGCCGGCGCGTCGGATGTCTCTGCCGCCGGGTGCTGCCGTTCCCCCGTGACGGGCGGCGCCGCCGGTCCGTGAGCGGCCTCGATGTCGTGCGGAGCCGGATGCGCCGGCTCCCCTTCCGGGAGCGTGCCCACACCGGGGCCGCCCAGCACACGCGGGGCGCGCCCCGGGACGCCGACCCCGGGTCCGCCCAGCCGTCGCAGGCCCCCGCCCGACGTGCCCGGGTCACCCGCGTCCGGCCGCGCGTCGGGCAGTACGCCCGCGCTCATCGCGGCTTCCGGGCGTGCTGCCTCGAAGTCGGGGTGCGTGGCCCACGGGGCCGCGGCTCCGCCCGGCAGCGTCGCCGGGGCCTGGCTCCAGTCGGCCGCCGGTGCGACCCGCTGGAACTCGCCCGTCTCCTCGCGGAGTTCCGGAAGGGTCCACTGGCCGGTCGTCACGGGCTCGGAGTCCTGCACCGCTTCCGGGAAGCGCCACTCGGCGGTCGCCCCGGGATCCGTCTCGCCCTCGGCCTGCGCCGCTGCCTGGCCCTGCCCCTGGTGCTGACCTTGGGCCTGTCCCTGTCCCTGGCCCTGGTGCTGATCTTGGCCCTGGCCCTGGTGCTGACCCGGGAAGTCGCCCTGGAAATCGGCCTGGAAATCGGCCTGGCCGTGCCCCGGGTCCGCGAACGCCGCCGCCACCGACGCCGGGATCGGGATCGAGGCCGGGATCGGTCCGCCGACCGGCAGCGGAGAGGCCGTGGCCGCCCCGGCAGCCGTGTCGGGCTGCGCCGCCGCTCCCGCCTCGGGCCACTGCGCCGGAATCGTCCACGTACCCGTTGCGGCCGGGTCCGTGCCGGCGGGGCCGAGCGGCACGATCATCGGCGGCGGCACGTACCCGTGCCCGGGGGCCGCCAGCGGCTCCCCGGTGCCGAGCGCGTCCAGCATGTCCTGCGGCAGTTTCACGAAGGCCGTCGCGTCGGAGTCGTACTCGCCGCCCTGCGGCACCGGCTCCCAGCCCCAGCCGGCGCCGGCCCGGCCGTCGGATCCCGCGGTTCCCGCAGGCCCAGCGGGACGCCTGTCTCCCGTCGTTCCGCTCACGTTCTCGTTCTCACTCATGAGGTCAGCGCCCTCCCCAGGGCCCTCCGTGCCAGCACGGCCACCGTCCGCCGCAGATGCAGTACGCCGGGAGCCACCGGTTCCCCCTGGTCGGGGACGCAGGCGGCCGCGACGTACTCGCCGAAGGCCTCCAGCGCCTCGGGGGCCAGGGTTCGCTCCCCGTCCCAGTCGATCAACGAGGCCACCCACTGCTCGGCTTCCAGCGGCCGAAGCGGCATCGGGGCGACCGCGCCGATCGCGCAGCGCACACCCCGGCGCGCAGGGTCCAGTACGAGCCCCACTGACGCCACGGCCCGCCCGGGCCCGGTACGCCCGGTGGCTTTCAGGAAGACCTGCGGCGCGTGCAGCAGCGGCACCCGGACGAAGCCGATCAGCTCACCGGGCCGCAGCATCTCGCGGCCGGCCAGCAGGTAGGAGACCGGGATCTCGCGCCGCGACCCGCCCGGGCCGTGGACGACGAGGATCGCCTCCAGTGCGGCCAGCACGGGCAGCGCGTCGCCCGTCGGCGCGGCGGTGGCGATGTTGCCGCCGAGGGTGCCGGCGTTACGGATCTGCGGGGGCCCGGCGGCCCGTGCGGCCGCGGCCAGCGCGGGGATCAGCGCGGCGAAGTCGGGCCGCCCCATCCGCGCGTGGGTGAGGCCGGCGCCCAGCAGTGCGTGTCCGTCCTGGTACTGCCAACCGCGGATCTCGTTGATCCGGCCAAGGCCCACCAGAGCGGCGGGCCGCAGCAGCCCTGCGTTGACGGCGGCCATGAGGTCGGTGCCGCCTGCGACGGGCACGGCGGCGGGCATGGCGGTGAGTGCCGCCACGGCCTCGTCGAGCGAGGCCGGCAGCGTCACGGACTGCGCCGCCTGCGGTGTGTGCGGTGCGTGCGTGGTCAACCCAGCTGCCCCTTCCCGATGTCCCGGTCCCGGCGCTCACGCCTGTCCGCCGTACGGTACGTGCTCACCGCCGGGACGTGGCAACTCTGGCACATCTTCCCCACCGTCCGGCGCGAGGGTCCGGCGGGCGCCCCCGGAAGCTCCCGGCCGTCCGGTTTCCCCCGTATTCACCGAATCAGCCGAATCCGAAGAATCCTCCGAATACACCTCAATCGAGCAAGAGTTCCCGACCAGCCCCCAAGAGCGAAGGACGTCCGGGAAGCCGCAAGAGTTCCGATGAAGACCGAAGAAGTCCGAAGGAGCCCGAAGGATTCCGAACAGTCCCGCGCGGATCCTTACCGAGCCGCACCGATCCTTACCGAGCCGCACGGCCCGAACACCGCGAACGCCCCGGACACCCGGAGCACCTCGGAGCAGCCCCGCGCGCCCGGATCACACGTTCGGGGGCTCCCCCTCGATCGGACGCCCGAGCACCCCCGGCCGCCGCTGCCACGGCAACGGACCGCCCGGCGGCCGGTAGTCGACACCCAGCGCGTCCAGCCGCCGGAAGTGCCCCCGCAGCCGGGCCTGGAAGCCCGTGTGGTCCCGCCGCGCCGGTTCCGGCAGCCTCGACCACACCACCTCCGCGAAGGCCGCCAGTCGCGGGAACACCTGGTAGTCGACCCGGCTCTGGTTCTCCATCACCTCGGTCCACACGTTGGCCTGCGCGCCCAACACCCGGGCCGCGGCCGCCTGCGACAGCTCCGCGGGCACCGGCTCGAACCGGTACACGTCCTCCAGCGAACGCACGTACCCGATCGGCACCGGTTCGTCCTCGCCACCGGACTGACGGTGGTCCAGGTACACCTGCTGCTCCGGGCACATCACCACGTCGTGCCCGGCCTCGGCCGCGGCGATCCCGCCCGCGTACCCGCGCCACGAGGACACCGCGGCCCCCGGCGCCAGCCCGCCCTCCAGGATCTCGTCCCACCCGATCAGCCGTCGCCCGCGCGCCGCGAGCCAGCCGTCGAAGTGCCGGACGAACCAGGACTGCAACCCGTCCTCGCCGTCCACCCCCAGCTCCCGGATCCGCTCCTGGGCGACCGCCGACGCGCGCCACTGCCCCTTCGGGCACTCGTCCCCGCCCACGTGCACGAACGGTGAGACCTCCGCGGGGAAGAGCTCCAAGAGCTCCTCGAAGACCCCCTCGTAGAACCGCAGTACGCCCTCGGTCGGCGCGAGCACGTTCTCGCTGATCCCCCAGTCGTCCCACACTCCGAGCGCCGAGGTATCGACCACGTCCACGTTCCCCAGCTCGGGGTACGCGGCGATGGCGGCCTGCGAATGTCCCGGCACGTCGATCTCCGGGACCACCCTGATGTGCCGCTCGGCGGCGTACGCGACGATCTCGCGGATGTCGTCCTGCGTGTAGAAGCCGCCGTGCGGGGTCTCGTTCCACAGCGGTGAGGCCCGGTGCCCCCAACGGCTGCGCGGGCGCCACGCACCGACCTCGGTAAGCCGTGGGTGGCGCTTGATCTCGACCCGCCAGCCCTGGTCGTCCGTCAGGTGCAGGTGCAGCACGTTGAGCTTGTGCGCGGCGAGCAGGTCCACGTACCGGAGCACCCCGTCCTTGGGCATGAAGTGCCGCGCGACGTCCAGCATCATCCCGCGCCATCCGAAGCGGGGCGCGTCCTCGACCACCCCGTACGGCAGGCTCCACGCCCGGCCTGCCGCAGCCGGCGCCCGCCGGTGGGCATCGGCCCCCAACATCTGACGCAGCGTCTGCGCGCCCCAGAACAGCCCGGCGGCGGATCCACCCGCGAGGTCCACCCCGCTCCCGTCGACGGTGAGCGCGTACCCCTCCGGCCCGAGGCGTTCGGCCACGCGCCCGTCGAGCCGCAGCCGTACGGCACCCGTCGCGCCGTCCCCGACGGACGGGAGGTCCCAGCCGGTGGCTGCGCCGAGTTCGCGGCGCAGCCAGCGTGCGGTGCCCCCCGCACCCGGCCCCGCGGCGAGGGCCGGCTCGGGCCCGAACACGTAGGGGGGCGCGTCCTCGTTCAGATTGACGACCCGGGGAAGGGGGATCAGGTCCATACGTCAGCCCTTCACGACAGCTGCGTTGCGCTCTGCGCAACACCCGTTCCGCAGAGCGCTCGTTGTCGCCGACCCTAGTACGCAGAAGGCCCCCGGGGTGCGCGGTTGCGCATCCCGGGGGCCTCTGGAGTACCTCGTCCCGCGGAGTCGGACCGGCGTACCCGCCGCCCCGGGGTCTCCCGGCCGGAGGGCCGAGCGACGGCCCAGGGACCCGAGGACCACACCACCCGGCCGACCGAGGGCCGCAGGATCACAAGGCGGGCAGGCGGGCAGGCCGAAGGGCAGGCGGACTGAAGGGCCCGGAAGACCTGGAGGACCCGGCGGCCCCGGAAGACCCGGCGGCCGCGGAAGACCCGCCGACCGCAGGACCTACTTGTCCTTGCCGCCCTTGTCCTTGTCCCCGCCGGGGCCCATGGATTCGTAGATCTCCTTGCACATGGGGCAGACCGGGTACTTCTTCGGATCCCGGCCCGGCACCCAGACCTTGCCGCAGAGCGCGACGACGGGGGTCCCGTCGAGCGCGCTCGCCATGATCTTGTCCTTCTGGACGTAGTGGGCGAAGCGCTCGTGGTCGCCGTCGCCGTGGGACACCTGTGGCGTCGGCTCTACGAGGGTCCCCGTACCAGTCCCGCGCTCGGGCTCAAGAGTGCTCATAAGAGCCAGGGTACCGATCCCCGCGCGGGTCAGTTGAGCGACGGGTCGTCGGGATAGGTGGCGACCATCGCGAGCTCGCTGCGCTGGCGGCGCAGCACCGCCCGCCACAGGCGTTCCGGATCCGGGAAGGACACGTCTCCGGGCTCCGATTCCACGACGTACCAGGCGCCGTCGCCGAGCTCGACCTCCAGCTGGCCCGGGCCCCAGCCCGAGTAGCCCGCGAAGATCCGCAGCGAGCCCAGCGCCGCGGCCAGCAGCTCCGGCGGGGCCTCCAGATCGACCAGGCCGATCGCCCCGTACACACGGCGCCATCCGAGCGGCCCCTCCTCGCCCGGGATGACGGCCACCCCGAGGGCGGAGTCCAGGCCCACCGGGCCGCCCTGGAAGACGACCCCCGGATCGCCGGCCAGGGTGGCCCAGGGCAGCAGGATGTCGCCGACGCCCACGGGGGTGGGCCGGTTGAGGACCACGCCGAGCGAGCCCTGCTCGTCGTGGTCGAGCAGGAGCACCACCGCGCGGTCGAAGTTCGGGTCCGCGAGGGCGGGGGTGGCCACGAGCAGCCGCCCTGTGAGGGAGGACACCTCGGTCATGCCGACATGATCTCGCACATTCGCCCTTCAGGGGGAGCGGGCGGAGGAATCGGATCGTACGCAGTTCCGGGCGCACGGCAGCAGCGAGGAGCGCGCAGCCCCGCGTGCGGCCCCGCGTACGGTCCTGTTGCGGTGCTGTCGGGGTGCGCGCGGGGTGCGGGCACGACGGAATGCGACGCTCCGCCACGGGGTGGGCACTGAGGGTGTTGTGGCTGATTCATGACAGACCTACGGCAGCGTCAGCCTTACGAACAAGGGGGTGTCGCCCCTTACCCTTTTCCCTGGCCCCCTGCCCACCCTCCTCTGGCTTCGCCGGGGGAGCCCCTCTCCGGAACGCGAGATCCATGACCGGCACAGACAGAGACGACGTCCTACTTGTCCATGGCGGTACCCCGCTCGAGGGCGAGATCCGTGTCCGCGGTGCGAAGAACCTCGTGCCCAAGGCCATGGTCGCCGCTCTGCTCGGCAGCGGACCCAGCCGGCTGCGCAATGTCCCCGACATCCGCGACGTCCGGGTCGTGCGCGGTCTGCTCCAGTTGCACGGGGTGACCGTGCGCCCCGGCGAGGAGCCGGGCGAGCTCGTGCTCGACCCGACGCACGTCGAAAGCGCGAACGTCGCGGACATCGACGCCCACGCGGGCTCGTCGCGCATCCCGATCCTGTTCTGCGGCCCCCTGCTGCACCGCCTGGGCCACGCCTTCATTCCGGGCCTCGGCGGCTGCGACATCGGCGGCCGGCCGATCGACTTCCACTTCGACGTGCTCCGCCAGTTCGGCGCGACCATCGAGAAGCGCGAGGGCGGCCAGTACCTGGAGGCCCCGCAGCGGCTGCGCGGCTGCAAGATCCGCCTGCCCTACCCCTCGGTCGGTTCGACCGAACAGGTGCTGCTGACGGCCGTCCTGGCCGAGGGCGTCACCGAACTCAGCAACGCGGCCGTCGAGCCGGAGATCGAGGACCTCATCTGCGTACTGCAGAAGATGGGCGCCATCATCTCCCTCGACACCGACCGGACCATCCGGATCACCGGCGTCGACCGCCTCGGCGGTTACAACCACAAGGCGCTCCCGGACCGCCTGGAGGCCGCTTCCTGGGCTTCCGCGGCGCTGGCGACCGGCGGCAACATCTACGTCCGCGGGGCGCAGCAGCGCTCGATGATGACCTTCCTCAACACGTACCGGCGCGTCGGCGGCGCGTTCGAGATCGACGACGAGGGCATCCGCTTCTGGCACCCGGGCGGTCCGCTCAACGCCATCGCGCTCGAAACGGACGTGCACCCCGGCTTCCAGACCGACTGGCAGCAGCCGCTGGTGGTGGCCCTGACCCAGGCCGC
This sequence comes from Streptomyces sp. NPDC006430, assembly GCF_040612395.1. NCBI lineage: Bacteria > Bacillati > Actinomycetota > Actinomycetes > Kitasatosporales > Streptomycetaceae > Streptomyces > Streptomyces sp. NPDC006430. Next base: position 61,905 of record NZ_JBEXQA010000010.1, on the reverse strand, counting down.
CGGCCTGTCGATCGTCCACGAGACGGTCTACGAGTCCCGGTTGGGATTCACCTCGGCACTCAACCAGATGGGTGCACACATCCAGCTGTACCGGGAGTGCCTGGGCGGCAGCGCCTGCCGTTTCGGCCAGCGCAACTTCCTGCACTCGGCGGTCGTCTCCGGCCCCACCAAGCTGCAGGGCGCCGACCTGGTCATCCCCGACCTGCGCGGCGGGTTCTCGTACCTGATCGCGGCGCTGGCGGCCGAGGGCACCTCGCGGGTCCACGGCATCGACCTCATCAACCGCGGCTACGAGAACTTCATGGAGAAGCTCGTGGAGCTGGGAGCCAAGGTCGAGCTGCCGGGCGGCGACCTCGTCTGAGGCCCCCCCCAGGCCCCACGAGGGCCCCTGACAGGCCAAAGGGCGGCCACCCCACCGGGTGGCCGCCCTTCGGCGTTCGCTGCGTACTGCTGCCGTCCCGAGGGCCTGTACGGCCCTCGGCACAAGGGCGGACTACTTGCCCTTGGCGGCTTCCTTGAGCTTGGAGCCCGCGGAGACCTTCACGCTGAAGCCGGCCGGGATCTGGATGGGGTCGCCGGTCTGCGGGTTGCGCGCGGTGCGAGCGGCACGGTGGGTGCGCTCGAAGGTCAGGAAGCCGGGGATGGTGACCTTCTCGTCGCCCTTGGCGACGACCTCACCGACGGTCTCGGCGAGGGCGGCCAGAACGGCGTCGGCGTCCTTGCGGGTCACCTCGGCGCGCTCGGACAGAGCGGCCACCAGCTCACTGCGGTTCATGTTGTACTCCCGTGTTCAACTTGCCTTAGAGGCGTGAGATCGAAGCCGATGCTGCCAGGGCCCTCGGACAGTCCCCGGACCCGGGTCTGAACGTCAGACCCTCTCGCCCGGTTACGCATCCTGCCCCCACCAGCGGCGGGAAAGCCAATCCGGCACCCGCCAGGGTCACACGAAAAGCGCCACAGTCACGCCGCGGTGACGCTCCGTCCGCACTTGGTGGATGCGGACCGCGGACCTCGCGGGCATCCCCGCAACCCTAGAGGCGGCCCGGCGGGCCCGCATCTCGCGACGCGCCGGGAGCGACAAGCCGTGAGGGCCGTCACAGGGGCCGCGCGACGGCCCCGCGACGGCCCCGCGACGGCCCCGGCCGCGCCCCGCGGGCCCTGCCCGGGGCCCCGCCGGGCTCAGAGTGCCGAGGCGGCCTTGCGGACGGCTCCGGCGACGGCGCCGGCGACCTTGTCGTTGAAGACCGACGGGATGATGTAGTTCGCGTTCAACTCGTCCTCGCCGACGACGTCCGCCAGCGCGCTCGCGGCGGCCAGCATCATCTCCGTGTTCACCGTGCGGGACTGGGCGTCCAACAGGCCGCGGAAGACGCCCGGGAAGACCAGCACGTTGTTGATCTGGTTCGGGAAGTCGGAGCGTCCGGTGGCCACGACGGCGGCGGTCTGACGGGCGATGGCCGGGTCCACCTCGGGGTCCGGGTTCGCGAGCGCGAACACGATCGCGCCTTCCGCCATGGCGGCGACGTCCTCGCCGGACAGGACGTTGGGAGCCGAGACGCCGACGAACACGTCGGCGCCGACCACGGCCTCCTTCAGAGTGCCCGTGTAGCCCTCGGGGTTGGTGTTGTCGGCGATCCAGCGCAGCGGGGAGTCCTGGTCCGCGTCGACCAGGTCGGGGCGGCCCGCGTGCACGACGCCGTGGATGTCGGCGCTGACCACGTTCTTGACGCCGGCCGCGAGGAGCAGCTTGAGGATGGCCGTACCGGCCGCACCGGCACCGGACATGACGACCTTGACGTCGCCAACTGCCTTGCCCACAACGCGAAGTGCGTTGGTGAGGGCTGCGAGGACGACGATGGCGGTGCCGTGCTGGTCGTCGTGGAAGACGGGGATGTCGAGGGCCTCGCGCAGCCGGGCCTCGATCTCGAAGCAGCGCGGCGCGGAGATGTCCTCCAGGTTGATGCCGGCGAAGCCCGGGGCGATCGCCTTGACGATGGCGACGATCTCGTCGGTGTCCTGGGTGTCCAGGCAGATCGGCCAGGCGTCGATGCCCGCGAAGCGCTTGAAGAGGGCCGCCTTGCCCTCCATGACGGGCAGTGCGGCCATCGGGCCGATGTTGCCGAGGCCCAGCACGGCGGAGCCGTCCGTCACGACTGCGACGGAGTTGCGCTTGATGGTGAGGCGGCGCGCGTCCTCGGGGTTCTCGGCAATGGCCATGCACACGCGGGCAACGCCCGGGGTGTAGATCATCGAGAGGTCGTCGCGGTTGCGGATGGGGTGCTTGGACGCCATCTCGATCTTGCCGCCGAGGTGCATCAGGAAGGTTCGGTCGGAGACCTTGCCGAGGCTGACGCCCTCGATCTCCCGGAGCTTGCCGACGATCTCGTCGGCGTGCGCGGTGGAGGTCGCGGCGATGGTGACGTCGATGCGGAGCTTCTCGTGACCGGAGGCGGTCACGTCGAGGCCGGTGACCGACCCACCGGAGGACTCCACGGCGGTGGTGAGCTGGGAGACCGCGGTTCCGCTCGCGGGCACTTCCAGGCGGACCGTCATCGAGTACGAGACGCTGGGCGCCGTTGCCATGGCCGTGTTCCTCTTCTGTCCCTGGTTCTTCTGTACACACAGGGCCCCGCTGCACGCCAGGTGCGGCAGGACCTGTTGTCCGATCGTCCCACCTACCAGCCAGTACAAGGTAACCAGCTACAAAATTCGGAAAGACACTTCCACCATACGAGATGGATCGGCACGCGGGAAAGCGCAGCCCGTACGAAAAAGGTCCGCGCCCCTCGGTGACCGAAGGACGCGGACCTCTGTGAACGTCTACGACACCGACCCGCCATGCTCGCCTCGCGGCAAGTGGTCGCTCTAAGCGACGAAGGTTGGGCCCGGGGGCTTGGATCGAGCCGGTGTCGTACCCAGGCTAACAAAGGATCGCCGGAACCGACCCCCCTACCCGGAGTTGACCTCGTCTCACCACGCGTGTGGCCGCGGGCCATCCGGCCCATCGCCGCCCCGACCCGTCCAAGCCCCGGCCCGACCCTTCCGAACCCCGACCCCGCCGGGCCGCTACGGCCGGAGGAGGGCCGGGACTCCCGAAGAGTCGGGGGTGTCGCGCTCGGACGCCACGACGGTCAGCTGCTGGGTCGCACGGGTCAGGGCCACGTACAGCACCCGCAGGCCCGCCGGGGACTCGTCCGCGATCTCCGCCGGGGAGACGACCACCGTGGCGTCGTACTCCAGCCCCTTGGCCTCCAGGCTGCCGAGGGCCACCGCACGCTCGCCCAGGTCCGCCAGCCAGCCCGCGGCCTCCGCACGCCGGTCCATGGCCACGACCACGCCGACGGTGCCGTCCACCTGCTCCAGCAGCCGCACGGTCTCCGCCCGAACGGCCGCTCCCAAGTCGGCCTCGGCCGCAGTGAAACGCGGTTCCAGGCCCGTGGAGCGCACCGCGGTCGGCGGCTCCATGTCCGGCATCGCCAGCCGCAGCACCCGGGCCGCGACCTCCGCGACCTCCGCCGGGTTGCGGTAGTTCACCGTCAGGGTGAAGCGGCGACGCGGTCGGGACCCCAGCGCCTCGTCACGCGCGGCGGCGGCCTCCTGCGGATCCGTCCACGAGGACTGCGCCGGGTCGCCGACCACCGTCCAGGTGCCGTGCCGGCCGCGGCGGCCCACCATCCGCCACTGCATCGGCGTCAGGTCCTGCGCCTCGTCCACGATCACGTGTGCGTACTCCGTACGCTCCGCCGCGATCCGCTCTGCCCGCTCCCACTGGGTCTCCTCGCGGGTCGGCATCAGCTCCTCCAGCCCGCTGAGCTGGTCGAGCGGGTCCATCTGCCGCTTCCGCTTCGGCCGCGCCGGGGCGCCCAGCAGCAGCTGCAGTTCGTCGAGCAGCGCCACGTCGTGGACCGACAGCGGACCCTTGCCGTCCGGGCCCACCCGGCGTAGCGAGCGCGCCAGCTGGCGGGTCTCGCGCGGGTTCAGGACCCGCCGCGACCAGCGGCCGAGCCTGCGCTCGTCGGCCATGGCGGCCAGCACCGCGCGCGGGGTCAGCTCGGGCCACCAGGCGTTCAGGAAGTCGATGAACGCGTCTTCGGTCGAGATGTCCTCGTCGAACGCGGAGCGCAGCTCGGCGGCCAGCTCCGGGTCGCTGTGCCGGCCGGCGCCGCCGGACTTCGCGTACAGCGCGTCGAGCAGCAGCTTGCGGGCGCGCGGGCGCAGCAGGTTCACCGGGGCGGTGCCGCTGAGCACGTTCTGCCGGATCCGGTTCAGCTCGTCGGCCTCCAGCTCCTGGCGCCGCCCGAAGGCCACCACGCGCAGCCGCTCCGGGGCGTTGCCGAGTTCCAGTGCGCCCCGGACGGCCTTGTGGAGCACCTTGCGCATCCGGGAGGAGCCCTTGATCCGGGCCACGGCCGGGTCGTCGTACGTCGTCGCCTCCGCGCCGTCGACCAGCGAGCCCAGCGCCCGGATGGCGACCTGGCCCTCCTCGCCGAGGGAGGGCAGCACGCCCTCGGTGTACGCGACGAGCAGCGGGGTCGGCGAGACGATCAGGATGCCGCCGGAATAGCGGCGCCGGTCCTGGTAGAGCAGGTAGGCGGCGCGGTGCAGGGCGACGGCGGTCTTGCCGGTGCCCGGCCCGCCCGCGACCTCGGCGACCGAGGCGGCGGGGGCCCGGATCACCAGGTCCTGCTCGGCCTGGATGGAGGAGACGATGTCCCGCATCGAGTGCGTGCGGGCCCTTCCGAGCGCGGCCATCAGCGCGCCGTCGCCGATGGCGGGCAGTTCCCGGCCGTCGAGGAAGGCGGTGACCTCGGGGCGCATCAGGTCGTCCTCGACCCCGAGCACCTTGCGGCCCTTGGAGCGGATGACGCGGCGCCGTACGACACGGCCGGGGTCCTTGGGCGTGGACCGGTAGAACGGCGCGGCGGCCGGCGCGCGCCAGTCGATGACCAGCGGCGCGTAGTCGGCGTCGAGCACGCCGATGCGCCCGATGTGGAGCGTCTCGGCGACGTCGGCGGTGAGGTCCGCGCGGATCGCGTCGTCGGCCGGCTCGACGCAGGTGTACGCGCCGTCGGGCCCGCGCTCCCCGTCCTTGCCCAGGACCAGGTCGATCCTGCCGAAGAGGAAGTCCTCGAACTCGTTGTTCAGCCGGTTCAGGTGGATACCGGCCCGGAAGACCTGGGCGTCGCGCTCGGCGAGCGCGCCGGGCGTACCGACCTGACCGCGTTTGGCGGCGTCGTTCATCAGGAACTCGGCCTCGTCGATCTTCTCCTCCAGGCGGCGGTACACCTGATCCAGGTGCGTCTGCTCGACCGTGATCTCCCGATCGCGGACGGAATCCGCCGTGCTGTCGACAGCGGCATTCTGCGCGGCCACCAAGGCCCCCTTCTGACGTGCATGGGCGACCGTCAACCGTACGCGAATCCGCACCCGGTCCGCACGCCCGTTCCGGTGACCGGGCGAAGATCACTATCCGGGGCGGGCCGCGAGGACCCTGCGGCGGTGCCGCGCGACCCGCTCGCGGTTGCCGCACAGCTCGCTGGAGCACCACCGGCGCCGGTGTCCCCGCGAAGTGTCCAGGTAGACCCGTGTGCAGCCGTCGCCCTCGCAGGAGCGCAGCAGGGCCCGCTCGCCGGGGTCGGTGAGCAGTTCGACGGCGTCCCGGGCGACGGCGGCGAGCAGCGCACCGCATTCCACGCCACCGCACAACTCCCGCACGAGGTGGCCCTCTTGGTCCTGTACGGCACACAGTCCCGGGGGTGGACCGGCGGCCAGCGCGTTGACCCGGGCGAGCGCCCCCTCGTCGGGTCCGGCGCCGGCCAGCTCGGCCCGTACGAGGCTGCCCACGTCGGAGCGCAGTGCCCGGAAGGCCTCCACCCAGTCGGGGCCCACCCGGGCGAGCGGCGTCCGGTCGGGCACGAGTCCGGCCCCGGCGAGCCACAGTCGCAGTTCGTCGCCGTCCTGGATCTCCTCGACGCCCGCGGGGGCGGCCAGGGTGGCCACCAGGTCCAGGCAGACCCGCCCGGAGTCGAACCACATGCCGGTCACCGCCTCTTGCGCAGGGGCCTGTCTTCCGGGTCAGGCCGGATCGGCCCGCGTCGCCCGGCGCCGTGGACCGCAAGGCCGGGGAACGTCCATGCGGTGGGGGCACCCCCGGTGGTAGCTGGGGACATCGGCGACCGACGAGAACGCAGCGAGGCGCGGTGCCAGGCGGCGCGGGCCCGGCACGATCCGGAAGACAGGCCCTACGGGCGTGCCTCTCAGAGTGCCGCGCGCCGGGTCGATGCGGAACCCCCCGTACGGGGGCCTGAGCGGGTCTGGTGAGTCCGGGTGGTGGAGGAGCGGGTCGAGGGCGACGGTCATCGGCCCGCAACGCCACCCGGACTCGCCCGGACTCACCCCTTGACTCACCCGGGCTCACCCGGACCCGCTCAGAGCGGCGGGTCGTCGTGCAGGAGGCGTTGGAAGAGGCGGTGGTCGCGCCAGGCGCCGTCGATGTGGAGGTATCGGGGCGCCAGCCCGTACTGCTCGAACCCGGCCTTCGCCAGGACGCGTTGCGAAGCCAGGTTGTCCACCAGGGTCCCGGCCTCCACGCGGTGCAGCCCGAGGTCGTCGCGGGCGATCCGGCAGACCTCCTCCAGGGCGGCGGTGGCGATCCCCTTCCCGGCCCAGTCCCGATCGACCCAGTAGCCGACGCCGCCGCTGCGGAAGGGGCCGAGGGCGATGCTGCCGAGGTTGATCATCCCGACGGGTGCCCCGGTGGCGGCCTCGACGAGCACGTACGGCGCCAGGCGGCCTCCGTCGCGCTCGGCGAGCAGCGCCCGGATGCGCGCGGCCTGGCCCTCCTTGGTGAAGTACACCTCGGACCGCCACGGCTCGAAGGGCGCCATGTGGGCCCGGTTCCGCATCAGTACCTCGGCCAGCCCGGCGGCGTCCCCGACCTCGACGCCCCGCATCTCCACCCCGTCAACGATCACCAGGGCACGCTAACGAAACCCGGCTCCCATCTCCAGGCCGCCGACGTGATCCGGCTCCACCGACACGATCCGTCCCGCCCTCGTCAGTCCGCCCTCGTCCGTCCGGTCCCGCCCGCGTCAGTCCGCCGGCACGCACTCGCCCGCGTCCAGCGCCAACCGGTATCCCCTCTTCACCACCGTCTGGATGAGGTTCGCCGCGCCCAGCGCCCCCCTCAAGCGGGCCATCGCCGTCTCCACGGCGTGTTCGTCCCGCCCCGCACCCGGCAGGGCCCGCAGCAGTTCCGGCCGCCCCACCACCCACCCCGGCCGGCGCGCCAGCGCCCGCAGCAGGGCCATTCCGGCCGGTGGCACCGCTCGTAGCTCCGCGTCCACCAGGACCGCGTGGCCCCGGATCTCCACCCGGTGCCCCGCCACCGGCAACACCCGCGCCCGCCCCGGTAGTTCCTGGCACAGCAGCTGCACCAACGGGCCCAGCCGGAACCGCTCCGGCTGCACGGTGTCCACCCCGTGCGCCTGCAACGGCAGTGCCGTCACGGGCCCCACGCACGCCGACAGCACGTCTCCCCGCAGCCCGCCCAGCACCGCGTCCCGCATCCCCCGCTGCTCCGCCCGGGACAGCAGCGAGGCGGCTGCCGGTGCCGAGGTGAAGCTCACCGCGTCGACCCCGCCGCAGGCCACCGCGTCCAGCAGCCGGTCCAGCGGTCCGAGGTCCTCCGGCGCCATCCACCGGTACACGGGGACCACCACCACTTCGGCCCCGCCGGCCCGCAGTGCCTCGACGAATCCGGGCAGCGGTTCCCCGTGCAGTTGGAGCGCGATGCGCCGCCCGGCGACCCCGGCCGTGAGCATGCGGTCCAGCACCTCGGCGAGGGACTCCGACTGCGGGGACCAGGTCTCCACGAGCCCGGCCGCCCGGATGGCGCCCTTCACCTTCGGGCCGCGCGCCAGCAGTTCGCTGGCCCGCAGCCGAGCCAGCAGTGCCTCGCCGATCCCCCAGCCGTCGGCGGCCTCGATCCAGCCGCGGAACCCGATGGCGGTGGTGGCGACCACGGTGTCCGGCGCGCAGTCGATCAGTTCCTTCGTGGCGGCCAACAGCTCGCTGTCGTCGGCGAGCGGCACGATCCGCAGCGCCGGGGCGTGCAGGACGGAGGCTCCCCGCCGGCGCAGCAGCGCGATCAGGTCGTCCGCCCGTCGGGCGGCGGTGACCCCCACGGTGAACCCCGCCAGCGGACCCGCCGCCGGGACGGCGGCAGCGCCGGCCGCAGCGACGGTGTGCGTGTCGTCCATGGTGACCTGCCTTGCCCTGTGGGTCGTTATCACATCGCGCGCCCGCATGTCGCGTGCGCGGAACTGAGCCTGTCAAGTCGGCGTGTCAGGCTCGGTTCCGCCGTATTTCGTGGCCGTAAACCGCCGTTACACGGAGGTGAGCTGCGGTTTCGCCTCGGCTCCGGCCGCCGGGAGCGTCGCGCCGACGGGCCGACGAAGGTATACCGCCCAGGTCACTGCGCAGCACGCCGCGTAGAAGCCGAGGAAGGTGACGAAGGCGGCCGTCCCGGACCCGGAGCTCGCGAACGCTTCCCGGAAGGCCAGGTTGATGCCGAGTCCGCCGAGGGCTCCCACTGCACCGATCAGGCCCATGGAGGCGCCGGACAGTCGGCGTCCGTGCGCGGCCGCGGCCTCGCCGTCCATGCCCTGCGCCAGCGCCTTGGCCTGGAAGATGCCGGGGATCATCTTGTACGTGGAGCCGTTCCCGAGCCCGCTCAGCACGAACAGCGCCACGAACCCGACGAGGAACACGGCCAGCGACTTCTGTCCCGAGGCGTAGACGACCACGCCGGTCGCTGCGGCCATCGCCACGAAGGTGCCGAGCGTGATGCGCGCCCCGCCGAACCGGTCCGCGAGCGCGCCGCCGACCGGCCGGATCAGCGAGCCCAGCAGCGGCCCGACGAAGGTGAGCGAGGCGGCCTGGAGCGGGGTCCGGCCGAACTGCGTCTGGAGCACCAGACCGAAGGCGAAGCTGTAGCCGATGAAGGACCCGAAGGTGCCGACGTAGAGGAACGCCATGATCCAGGTGTGGGCGTCGCGGGCCGCCTCGCGGACGGCGCCCACGTCGTTGCGCACGGGTGCCAGGTTGTCCATCCGCAGCAGGGCCAGCACGGCCGCGACGACGATCAGCGGGAGGTAGATCCCCAGCAGCAGCCTGGGGTGCCCGGCGCCGACGGTCCCGATGACCAGGAGGGCGATGAGCTGCACCACGGGCACGCCGATGTTGCCGCCGCCGGCGTTCAGACCGAGCGCCCAACCCTTCTTGCGCAGCGGGAAGAAGGCATTGATGTTGGTCATGGAGGAGGCGAAGTTTCCGCCGCCCACGCCGGTGAGGGCGGCGACGGCCAGGAAGGTCCCGTACGAGGTCCCGGGCTCCATGACGACCAGCGCGGCGGCGGTGGGCGCGAGCAGGAGCAGGGCGCTCACGACGGTCCAGTTGCGGCCTCCGAAGCGGGCGACGGCGAAGGTGTACGGCACCCGCACGAGGGCGCCCACGAAGGTCGCGGTCGCGATCAGGAAGAACTTCCCGGCCGGGTCGATCCCGTACTGGGGGCCCATGAAGAGCACCATCACGGACCACAAGGACCAGATGGAGAACCCGATGTGCTCGGAGAGCACGGAGTAGAGGAGGTTGCGCCGGGCGATGCGCTCCCCGGTCTGCTTCCAGAACGTCTCGTCCTCGGGTTCCCACCGCTCGATCCAGCGGCCCCCCTTGCGCGGTGCGGTCGTACTGGTCATCACACGCCTCCACAACTGTCGCGTCCGTGGTGACGACCGTAGGAACGGCGCGTTTCGGCCTGGGTCCCCGCCGGATGACCGGCGGGAAACCTTGCACTCACCCGCCGCCGGGGACGCCTGTGAGCGCGGCCGGGCGCCAGCTCGCCGGAGGTACGTCCAGCCAGCCGCGCTCGGCCGCGATCTGGGCCGCGGCCTGCTGGAGCGCGTGGAGACCGGGGTGGCTGAAACCCTTCCTCCACACCATCGACAGGGGGGACAACGGCACCGGATCGACCAGCGGCCTCTTCACGGACCCGGGGAGGTCGAGGAAGTCCACGCTCGCCAGCACGGGATTGCGGGTCTTGGCCATCACGCGGCGGAACTCCTCCTTCCCCATGGCCACGGGCGCGGGCGCGGCCAGCTCGATCCCTCGTCCGGCGAACAGCTCGCGGGCGAGCCCGGTCCACTCGACGGTCCGCGGATTGCCGGCCCCGGCGTACACGGTCTCCCCGGCCAGGGCATCCAGCGGTACCTCGGCCCGCCCGGCCAGCGGATGCCCGTCGGGCAGCAGCACGGCGAGCGGCTCGTACCGTACGGGCTGCTGCGCGAGGCGGGCCCGCAGCGCCGGGTCCAGGCCGTCGGCGTACCCGAAGGACACGTCCAGGCGCCCGGCGACGACCTCGGCGGCGGCGTGCGTCAGCCCGCTCTCGAAGCGGGCCATCAGCTCGCAGTCCGGCGCGAGCTCACGGGCCCGTTCGAGCACCGTGCGCGCGGTGCTCGGACCGTCGGTGTTCAGGTCGACGAGCAGCGGCCGAGGGCCGGCGAAGGCGGCGGCGAGCTCCTCGTGCGCGGTCAGCACCCGACGGGCCAGGGGCAGCAGCCGCTCCCCGTCGACGGTCAGCTCGACGGCGCGGGTGGTGCGCACGAACAGCGCGGCGCCCAGGGCCGCTTCGAGCCGTCGCACGTCCCGGCTCAGCGCCTGCTGGGCGACGTACAGCCGGACGGCGGCGCGGGTGAAGTGCAACTCCTCGGCCACGGCGACGAAGGCACGCAGCAGCCGGGGTTCCACATCTCGGGACATCACCCCGGGAGACTAACAACAGGAACGGGTGAATGGCGCACGAACAGGTGTTGGACGCAGGTACGGCCCGGGGCGGAGCCTTGGATCATGCCGCAGACCAGCCCCCTCATGACCGTGACCGGCTCCACCCTCGTCATCGCCCCCTCCCCGCGCCGCCGCGCGGCCCGCACACCGGGTCCGTACGGGCGCCTGTTCGCCCTGCCCGGCACCCGCGCCTTCACCGCCGGGAACCTGCTGGCCCGGCTGCCCATGGGCATGTTCGGCATCAGCGCGGTCATGATGATCGCCGGGCAGCGCGGTTCGTACGCCCTCGCCGGCGCGGTCACCGCCACCGGGCTGGCCGCCACCGCGCTGGTCGCGCCGTGGACCGCCCGCCTGGTCGACCGGTACGGGCAGGCCCGGATCGCCGTCCCGGCCACGCTGGTCGCGGTCCTCGGCTCGCTCTCGCTGATCCTGTGCGTACGGTCCCAGGCCCCGGCCTGGACCCTCTTCGCCTCGTACGCGGCGACGGCCACCACACCCAACATCGGCGGGATGTCCCGCGCCCGCTGGACCCACCTCCTGCGCGACTCTCCGGCCGCGCACCACACGGCGATGTCCTTCGAGCAGGCCGCCGACGAGCTGTGCTTCATGTGCGGCCCGGTGGTGGCGGCCTTCCTCTGCTCGGCGGTCTTCCCCGAGGCGGGCACCCTCACGGCGGCCACGCTCCTCCTCACCGGCATGCTGCTCTTCACCTCCCAACGCGCCACCCAGCCCCCGGTGTCCGGGCACGGCCACGGCCGCTCCCCGCTGCGTGCGATCCGCCCGGTGCTGTACCTCTTCCTCCCGCTGGGTCTGCTCTTCGGCTCGATGGAGGTCACCTCGATCGCGTACCTCGACGCGCGCGGCCTGGGCGGCGCCACCGGCTTGGTCCTGGCCCTCCAGGCGGCCGGCTCCTGCGCGGCCGGCCTGCTCTACGGCACCCTGCGACCGCGCAGCCTGCGGACCTGTCTCGTCGCCCTGAGCGTCGCGATGGCCCTCCCCTGGGCTGCGACGGCCACGGGCTCCCTGCCGCTGCTGGCGGGCGCCCTGCTGCTGGCCGGCATGGCCACGGCTCCGACGATGGTCACGGCGATGTCCCGGGTCCACGCCGTCACTCCCGAGGGGCGTCTGAACGAGGGCATGACCCTGGCGGTCACGGCCATCCTGGCGGGCATAGCCCTGGGCTCGGCGACGGCGGGCGCCCTGATCGACCACCTGGGCCCGACCGCCCCGTACGCCCTCCCGGCGGCGGCGGCCCTCCTGGCCCTCGCCATCGCCAGCGCGAGCACGACGAAGACCTTGCAGCGCTGAGCGGTGACGCCGCGGGGCCTTCGCCCACGGTCCTGCACGGAGCGTGCCGCGCTCTGTGCGCCACCGATGATCACTGGGTCCCGACGGCTTGGTTCTGCTGCCCTACCCCGACCAAATGATGTTGCACACGTACAAGCACTCATGGCGAGGGACGACGAGGAACTGGACAACACCGCGACCGCCGAGGATGTCAAAGGAGCGCAGGCCGCCCTCCCGCCCGGTCGGGTGCCCGGCCCGCGCGGCGTCACGCCCGAGCGCGACGAGTTCGGTTGCCAGCCTCTCCACCTCCGCGACCACGCCCGTGGGCAGGCCGTTGGTGTGGTAGGCGGGGTCGTCTGTGTTGTACTCCCATCGCCAGTCGCTCACAGACCCGCCTCGGCCTTCGCCGCCTGGAGGATCTGCTGGACCTCCGTGAGCGCGTCCGTGGGGTCCTCGTTCCCCGCGTCGATGAGGGCTTCCAGGTCATGGAAGCGGGCAGCGCGGGTGGGGTACCGGGCGATCGCCACGTTGATCGCCCAGACGTGGATGAAGGCACGCAAAGGAGCAAGGCTCTGACTCTGCTGCGCGTTCGTGGCGGCCTCTGCCAGATGCTCGTCGAAAGCGTGGATCCGGGACGGGGCGATCCGGGCAATGGCGTGCCGCACTGCGGCCACGGTGAGTTCGGGCATCGGGATAAGTGGGCCATCGCCCATGGGCATCGGTGCAGTCACGGATACTCCTCCTCGGCTGTGGCCCCACAGTACTGGTCCGGGCCGGACAGGGACTCGCTCATGACGAAGGCCCCGCAGCCGTGAGGCCGCGGGGCCTTTGCCCACATGGGATGAGTGGAGATGGCGGGAATCGAACCCGCGTCCAACGGTGCAGAAGCAGGGCTTCTCCGAGCGCAGTCCGCTGCGCTTTTCTCGGCCCCGGAGATCACACGGACAAGTCTCCGACGGGCTCAGTCACTGTTTGGTTTCCCTCCAACCCCCGTGACCGGGGCTAGAGGTTTAGATCCCTAATTGACGCCAGGATCCGGACCGGGACCACTTCCGGGCTGACGCTCCTCACAGAGGCTTCAGCTCACTGTTATTAGGCAGCGAGGGTGAAGCGGGAGTTATCGCTCTTGGAGTTGGCGATTATTGTTTGCGACATGTGGTTAGCGAGATCATTGCCGCTTCCTCGGCTCGCTTCCCCTGCATCGACATCCGCTGTCGAAACCGATCATCCCCATGTTGTTTTTTCAAGGTGCGCCACCCCCCAGGGGGCGATGCTGACCCCATGGTACGCGAAGTGGACCACGGGATGCCAGGAGATTAAACCGTGCCCCGCTGCTTGCGGCGGATGGCCGAGATCGCCCGGTTCGTCTCGCGGGTGTCCTGCTTCTCCCGCAGCGTCTGGCGCTTGTCGTACTCCTTCTTGCCCTTCGCCAGCGCGATCTCGACCTTCGCGCGGCCGTCCTTGAAGTACAGCGACAGGGGCACGATCGTGTGACCCGACTCGTCCGCCTTCCGCTCCAGCTTGTCGATCTCCTCCCGGTGCATGAGGAGCTTCCGCTTGCGCCGGGCGCTGTGGTTGGTCCAGGTGCCCTGGCTGTACTCCGGCACGTGCACGTTGTAGAGCCAGGCCTCGTTGCCCTCCACGGACACGAAGCCGTCCACCAGCGAGGCACGGCCCTGGCGCAGGGACTTCACCTCGGTGCCCGTGAGCACGAGACCGCACTCGTAGGTGTCGAGGATCGTGTAGTCGTGGCGCGCCTTCTTGTTCTGGGCGATCAGCTTGCGCCCTTTTTCCTTAGCCATAGTGCGGTCATTTTCGCACTACGGACCCACCCCGAGGCCACCCAATACCGTGCGGGCCCGCTCCTCGACGCCGTCGCCCGCCGCCAGGTCCGGGGTGATGCCGCTGCCGTCGAGGCTGCGGCCCGCCGGCGTGCGGTACGTGCCCACCGTCAGTTCGGCCACCGAGCCGTCCGGGAGCTGCGTCGGCATCTGCACCGAGCCCTTGCCGAAGGTCCTCGTGCCCACCGCCACCGCGCGCCCGCGGTCCTGGAGGGCCCCCGTCACCAGCTCCGCCGCGCTCATCGTGCCGCCGTCCACCAAGGTCACCAGGGGCCTCGCGGTGTCCCCGCCCGGGCTCGCGTACAGGGCGCGCTGGGTCCCTCGTACGTCGTACGTGGCCACCAGCCCGCCGTCCAGGAAGGCGGAGGCGGCCGTCACGGCTTCGGTGACCAGCCCGCCGGGGTTGCCGCGCAGGTCGAGCATGACTCCGGCGCCGGGCGGGGCGGCGCGGACGGCGGCGCGGACCCGCTCGCCCGAGCCGCGGGTGAAGGAGATCACCTTGATGACGGTGATCCCGCCCGCGAGCTCCCGTACGGTCACGGGCTCGGCGTGCAGCTGCTCGCGGCGGAGGGTCTCGGTGAGGTCGCCGTCGTCCCGGGTGAGGTGCAGGACGACGGGGGTGCCGGCCTCGCCGCGCAGCAGGGCGACCACGTCGGCGACGCGCAGGCCGGTGACGGACTGGCCGTCGATGCTCAGCAACCGGTCCCCGGCGCGCAGGCCGGCCCGGGCGGCGGGGCTGCCGGGCTGGACCTCGTCGATCTCGATGCGCCCGTCGTGGCGGCGCCCGGCCCAGAGCCCGACGCCGGTCCAGCGACCGTCGAGTTCTGCTGCGAAGGCGGCGTACTCGCCCCGGTCGTAGACCACGCCCCAGCGGTCGCCGCTGCGGCTGACCACCTCTTGGGCGGCCTTCTTGCCGGACTTGCCCTCGGCGACGGCGGTGGCGGCGGCTCGGGCGACGGCCTCCCGGTCGGCGGTGGCGGCTTCGCGGGGCGCCGCTGGGCCGGGCTCGGGGGCGGGTTCGGGGGCATCCGCACCGGCGTCCGCTAAGCCGGCACCGGCGACGACGCTCACGGCGTCCGCGCGGTCCCAGCAACCGGTGCTCGCGGCGGTGCCGACGGCCGCGATGAACGCCAACGTCAAAGCGGCCCCGCGACGCAGGTCGCGGGGCCGGAGACAGGAGGCGGGCAGACCCGGCATGTCGCCGAGTGTAGGACAGGGCCCGTGGAGGCAGGGGGAGTTGAGCGGACCTCACACGGGGCGATCGTCACACCTTCAGGTACTTGCGCAATGCCACGAAGGCGGCCAGCGAGGGCATCAGCACCCCGATGACCAGTACCAACGGCAGCTTGGTCAGGACGGAGTCCCAGCCGATGAAGTTGATCAGCTCCATCTTGGTGCGCAGCGAGGCGCCGTGGTCGATCACGAAGTACTGGCCCGCGCCGAGCATCACGCAGGCGAACAGGGCGCCGATGAGGCCCGCGAACGCGGCCTCCATGATGAACGGCACCTGGATGTAGAAGCTGGAGGCGCCCACCAGCCGCATGATCCCCGTCTCACGCCTCCGGCTGAAGGCGGAGACGCGCACGGTGTTGACGATCAGCAGCAGCGCCACGATCAGCATGATCAACATGATGCCGAGGGCGGCCCAGTTGAGGTAGCCGAGCATCTGGAAGAGGTTGTCCAGTTCGGTGTGCTGGTCGGCGACCGACTGGACCCCGTCGCGGCCCGCGAAGGCCGTGGTGATGACCTTGTACTTCTCGGGCTGCTTCAGCTTCACCCGGAAGGAGTCGGGCATCTGGTCCGGGGTGATCACCGAGGCGAGCGCGGTGTGCCCGAAGCGCTCCTTGTAGTGCTTGTAGGCCTCGTCGGAGGACTCGTAGTGGACCGTCTCGACGAGCTCCATCTTCTTCAGGTCGGTCTCAATCTGCTGCTTCTGCTCGGGAGTGACCGCACCCTTGGCGCAGGCCTTGCTCCCGCTCTCGCTGTTGTCCTCCGCGTCGCTCTTGTTGCAGAGGTAGATCGAGACGTTGACCTTGTCGTACCAGTAGCCCTTCATCTTGCTCACCTGGTCGCGCATGAGCAGGGAGCCGCCGAACAAGGCCAGCGAGAGGGCCACGGAGATGATGACCGCGAAGGTCATGGTGAGATTGCGACGGAGGCCGACGCCGATCTCCGACATGACGAACTGGGCGCGCATGACGTCTCAAGGGCCTTTCAGTGCTGGTAGCCGTAGACGCCGCGCGACTGGTCGCGTACGAGTCGGCCCTGTTCGAGTTCGATGACGCGCTTGCGCATCTGGTCCACGATCTGCTGGTCGTGCGTGGCCATGATCACGGTGGTGCCGGTCCGGTTGATCCGGTCCAGCAGCTTCATGATGCCGACCGAGGTCTGGGGGTCGAGGTTGCCGGTGGGCTCGTCCGCGATCAGCAGGGCCGGGCGGTTGACGAAGGCGCGGGCGATGGCCACGCGCTGCTGCTCACCGCCGGAGAGCTCACCGGGCATCCGGTCCTCCTTGCCGCCGAGGCCCACCAGCTCCAGGACCTGGGGGACGGCCTTGCGGATCTCGCCCCTCGGCTTGCCGATGACCTCCTGGGCGAAGGCGACGTTCTCGGCCACCGTCTTGTTGGGGAGGAGGCGGAAGTCCTGGAAGACGGTTCCCAACTGACGCCGCATCTGCGGGACCTTCCAGTTGGACAGCTTGGCGAGGTCCTTGCCGAGGACGTGGACCTGGCCGTGGCTCGCCCGCTCCTCGCGCAGGACCAGCCGTAGGAAGGTGGACTTGCCGGAGCCGGAGGAGCCGACCAGGAAGACGAACTCGCCCTTCGCGATGTCCAGGGAGACATCTCTGAGTGCGGGGCGGTTCTGCTTCGGGTAGGACTTGGAGACGTTGTCGAATCGGATCACGGGTGCACCACGGTCGCCGGGAGTAGGTGTGCGTGACCATACGCGAACGGGCGCGGGGTGGGGACCCGGCGTCCGGAGTTGCCCGATATATCCCCTGGTCCGGGAGGGGTCCGTCCGCGATTGCCCGGACGGGCCGCGCCGAATGTCGCGAGAGCTGGCACAGTGGTAGGGGGAACGGTGTCGTTCCCCCGAGCGTTATTCAAGGGGACGAGAGGAGGAGAGCGCATGACATATGACCGGCTCGTGTGCGCGAACTGCGCCGCGCCCGTCAGTCAGGGCCGCTGCCCGGTGTGCCGGGCGAACCGGGAGCGCCTCCAGCAGGAGGGCCCCTTCGCCGGCCTGAACCCCATGGCGCTCATCGCGCTCCTGGTGGTCCTGGTGACAGCTCTGGCCCTGGTGGCACAGCACACGGCGTAGTGCCGGTCATGCGGCTCCGCCGCGTGGCTCACCTGCCGCGTCCCGATCACCGGCGCAACGGACGGACGAAGGGCTCGGACACCTGCGGTGTCCGAGCCCTTCGCACACGCGTCACGCGGCGCGGTGCCGTTGCCTACGCGGTCTGCTCCTGCTGCTTGCGCCAGCGGATGCCGGCCTCCAGGAAGCCGTCGATCTCACCGTCGAGCACCGCCTGCGGGTTGCCGACCTCGAACTCCGTACGCAGGTCCTTGACCATCTGGTACGGGTGCAGGACGTAGGAGCGCATCTGGTTGCCCCAGGAGCTGCCGCCGTCCTTCAGCGCGTCCATCTTGGCCTGCTCCTCCTGGCGGCGCCGTTCGAGCAGCTTGGCCTGGAGGACGTTCATGGCGCTGGCCTTGTTCTGGATCTGCGAGCGCTCGTTCTGGCAGGAGACCACGATGCCGGTCGGGATGTGCGTGATGCGCACCGCCGAGTCGGTCGTGTTGACGCCCTGGCCGCCGGGGCCGGAGGCGCGGTACACGTCGATGCGCAGTTCGCCCTCGTCGATCTCGACGTGGTCGCTGGACTCCACGACCGGCAGGACCTCGACGCCCGCGAACGAGGTCTGGCGACGGCCCTGGTTGTCGAAGGGCGAGATGCGCACGAGGCGGTGCGTGCCCTGCTCGACGGAGAGCGTGCCGTAGGCGTACGGGGCCTTGACGACGAACGTGGTCGACTTGATGCCGGCCTCTTCCGCGTACGAGGTCTCGTAGATCTCGGTGGGGTAGCCGTGGCGCTCGGCCCAGCGCAGGTACATGCGCTGCAGGCGCTCGGCGAAGTCGGAGGCGTCGACGCCACCCGCCTCGGCGCGGATGTTGACCAGCGCCTCGCGCTCGGCGTACTCGCCGGAGAGCAGGGTGCGGACCTCCATCTCGTCCAGCGCCTTGCGTACGGAGATCAGCTCGACCTCCGCCTCCGCGAGGGTGTCCGCGTCGTCCATCTCCTGGGCGAGCTCGAAGAGCACCGCGAGGTCGTCGATGCGGCCGCGCAGGGTCTCGGTCTTGCGGACCTCGGCCTGGAGGTGCGAAAGCTTGCTCGTGATCTTCTGGGCGGCCTCCGGGTCGTCCCACAGGGACGGCGCGGCGGCCTGCTCCTCAAGCACGGCGATATCTGCCCTCAGCTTGTCGAGGTCCAGGACGGCCTCGATCGACCCCATGGTCGAGGAGAGGGACTTCAGCTC
Source organism: Streptomyces sp. NPDC006430 (assembly GCF_040612395.1). NCBI lineage: Bacteria > Bacillati > Actinomycetota > Actinomycetes > Kitasatosporales > Streptomycetaceae > Streptomyces > Streptomyces sp. NPDC006430. The sequence continues at coordinate 43,395 of NZ_JBEXQA010000010.1, read as the reverse complement.
TTCGGAAACATCGACGACTGCCACGGGTCCAGCGTAGCCGGTCCGCGGGCAAGCCCGTCCGGGCAGGCCGATTCACCCGTTCTGGTGAACGAGGGAACGGGCGTACGCTCACGATATGACTCTCCTCCTCGTCAAGCGCCGCCATGTGGATCACATGCGTGTCACGACGACGAGCTGTCTGCCGCCGGACCATCCACAAGCCTGATCCACCCCGATCCGACTTGGTCCTGAACGCGGCCCAAGCGGCTCCGGCGCCATCCCTGCCGGCGGCCCTCCCCCTCCGCTGCCCCGACACCTCTGGGGAACAGGACCCCGTGACATCCGAAACGGAGCCGTCATGCCGTCCGCGCACACCCTCCCTGTCATCGATCTCTCCCAGGCCGACGACCCGACCCAGCGGGCCGACTTCCTGAAGGAGCTGCACGCCGCAGCCCGAGACACCGGCTTCCTGCACCTCACCGGGCACGGCGTCACCGACGCCGAGACCGCCCGCATCCTTGAGCTGACCAGGGCCTTCTTCGCCCTTCCAGAGGCTGACCGACTGTCCGTGAGCAACCTGAACTCGCCGCACTTCCGCGGCTACACCCACATCGGCCACGAGCTGACCGGCGGGGCCTCCGACTGGCGCGACCAGTTGGACATCGGCGCCGAGCGGCCGGCGCCGGCGGTGGGACCGGACGACCCGGCCTACCTGTGGCTGGAAGGCCCGAACCAGTGGCCGCAGGCGTTGCCCGAGCTCCGGACGGTCGTACTGGAGTGGCAGTCCCGGCTGGCCGCGGTGGCCCACCGCCTGCTGCAGGAACTGCTCGCCTCGATCGGCGCCCCCTCCGACTTCTTCGACGCGGCGTTCGCGGACCGCCCCCACCTGCACACGAAGCTGATCCGCTACCCGGGGTCCGCCCCCTCCGGCGCCGACCAGGGGGTCGGGGCCCACAAGGACTACGGCTTCCTCACGCTGCTGCTCCAGGACTCGGTGGGCGGCCTACAGGTCCGACAGGACGACGGCTTCCTGGACGTCCCGCCGATGCCGGGAGCGTTCGTGGTCAACCTGGGCGAGCTGCTGGAGATCGCCACGGAGGGCTACCTCCGTGCGACGGACCACCGCGTGGTCAGCCCACCGGGGGCGGTGGAGCGGTTCTCGGTGCCGTTCTTCTACAACCCGCGGCTGGACGCGGTGGTGGAGACCGTCCCGGGCGAGTACCTGCGAGCGGCGCCGGGCGTGGAGCACGACGCGTCGAACCCGTTGCACGCCGAGTACGGGCGCAACGAGCTGAAGGGTTGGATCCGCGCCCACCCCGCGGTGGCCCGCCGCTGGCACCCGGAACTGGTCGAGGCCTGAGCCCCGCCCGGGCGGGCCGACCGGGCCGGACGGCGCGGTCGGCGCGGGCGGGTAGCGCGGGCCGGCCGCGCTAGGCGGGGCCGGTCCGCGCGGCGCGCGGCTACCGCTTCGTCGGCGCCGAATGCTTGATGGTGTCCCGGGGCGGGGGCTCGTCGCCCGAGGCGGCCAGCCAGCCGCCGACGCCCAGCGCGGCGGCCAGCACCGCGGCTGCCGCCGACAACGCCAGGCGGCGCTTGCGGACCGTGTCCGCGCGGTGGCGGGCCGAGCCGGGCCGGTGGCCGCCCGCCGGGCGCGGCACCCGGGCCGTGCCGAGCGCACCCCCGGCCAGCTCGTCCGGTGCCGGCACCCGCATCGAGGTGTGCGTGTCCCGGTTCGAATCCGTCGCGGACCCCGGCACCAGCGGGACCACGCCCCGGCGGCGCACCGGGTCCGCGTCCAGCGGCTCCGCCGCCGCGGGCTCCGGCTCCGGCTCGTCCGGCTCGTCCACGTCCAGCGGCGGCATCCCGGCCAGCAGCGGCAGCAGGTCCCGCAGCCGCGTCGACAGTTCGGAGGCCCGCAGTCGGGACGCGGGTGCCTTCGCCAGGCACTGCACGACCAGCTGCCACAGCTCGTCGGGGATTCCGGGGAGGGGGACCACCGTCTCCGTCACGTGCCGGCGCAACACGGCGCCCGGGTGGCCGCCACCGAACGGCGTGAACCCGGCCAGCAGCTCGTACAGCACGGTCGCGAGGGCGTATATGTCCACGGCCGCCCGCGGCGGCAGGCCCTCCACGATCTCCGGCGCCAGGTAGTCGGGCGTGCCGATGATCCGGGTGGTCGGAGCCGAGGCCCGGCCGCCGGAGGCCCGGCGCGGGGAGTCGATCAGCTTGGCCACGCCGAAGTCGGTCAGCAGCGCCGGATGCGCGCCGCCCGGCCCCAGCGGTCCCTGCATGTCCAGCAGGACGTTCTCGGGCTTCACGTCCCGGTGCACGACCCCCGCCGCGTGCGCCGCCGCCAGCGCGTCCGCGACGTCGGCGACGATCGCCACGGCGGCCTCGGGTGCGAGCCTGCGTTCGCGGTCCAGGCGCGTGCGCAGGTCCGTACCGCGGACCAGGTCCATGACCAGGGCCAGGTCGTTGCCGTCGACCACGAGGTCGCGGACCGAGACGATGTGCGGGTGGTCCAGGCCGAGCAGCGCACTGCGCTCCTGGACGAAGCGTCCGACCAGCTCCTGGTCGGACGCGAGGTCCTCGCGCAGCAGTTTGACGGCGACGGGCCCGTCCGGCCCCTCGCCCAGCCACACCGTGCCCGCGCTGCCGCGCCCCAGGATCTGGTGCGCGGTGTACCGGCTGCCGATCTTCCGTGCCACGACTGCTCCCTCAGCGGCTGGCGTACGCACCAAAGCTACGCGGCCGGATGGGGGTTGGAAGCCAGTAGGGGGCCCGATTCGCGGCGACCTTCACTTCTGGGGGCGAAATCACGCCCCAGAAGTCGACAAATCCACGAAGTCGGCGCTAGGAGGGCCCGGTTCAGGTCCGGCTTGGACCCGCCTCGGGGCGCTCCGGGCTCAGGGTGCGGTGCCGCCCGTGGAGTTGCTGAGGGCGCTGACCCAGTCGACGACGTCGGTGCCCCAGGTCCACAGCTGGTCCCACCAGCCCTTGCCGGTGCCGACCCACTCCTGGAGCGGGGTGAGCTCCCAGATCAGCCAGCCCGCCACGAAGAACAGCAGGATCATGACCAGGCAGCCCTTGAGACAGCCCAGACCCGGGATGCGCACCGGATTGGCGCTGCGGCGGCGCGGCTCGCGCGGTTCACGGGGCGCGCGCTGCTGCGGCGGCGGGCTCTGCGGGGGCTGCTGCTGCGCGGGCGCCTGCCGTTGGGGCTGCTGGCGCTGGGGCTGCTGCTGGTACGGGGGCGGCTGCGGCTGCTGGTACTGCTGCGGCGGCTGCGGCTGGTAGTACGGCTGCTGCGGGGGCTGCTGGTACTGCTGCGGCGGCGGACCCTGGCGGTACTGCGGGGGCTGCTGCGGCGGCGGGCCCTGGTGGTACTGCGGCGGCTGCTGCGGTCGCTGCTGCGGCGGCGGGGGCGCCTGCCGCTGCGGTCGCCGGCGCAGGGGGTCTTCGCTCGGGTCGAGGTAGTGCATCTGCGTCTGCTCGTTGCGGTCGCGCGCGGCCTGCATCTGCGACTGCCACGGGTGCGGCTGGTCCGGCTGCTGCACCGGCGGCATGACCGAGGTCGGATCGGCGCCCGGGGCGCCGCCGGGGCCGCCCGTGCTCGGCAGCACCGAGGTGGCGTCGGCCGCACCGACCGGCGGCAGCACGCTGGTCATGGCGTTCGGGTCGTACGCGCCGGCCGCGGGCCCCGCGGCGCGGCCCGGCAGCACCTGCGTCGGGTCGGCGGCGCCGCCTGGGGTTTCGGGGACAGGCGCGGGCGACGGATCGGGCGCGAGCAGCGCGCCGACGCCGAGGGCGGCCTCCACCTCGGAGGGGGCGCTGTGCACGCCGATCCCGGCGGCGACCACGCGCAGGCCGCGGGCCAGGCTCTCGGCGCTGGGGCGTTCGTTCGGCTCCTTGCGCAGGCAGCGCTCGATGACGATCCAGAGCGGCTCGGGCAGGGTCGAGGGGCGCTGCGGCTCCTCGCTGAGGTGGCGGTGGAGGACTTCGAGCGCGGTGCCGCCGGCGAACGGCGGTCGTCCGGTGACCAGTTCGTAGAGCAGGATGCCGGCGCCGTAGATGTCGACGGCGGAGGTCTGCGGGCGCCCCTCGGCGGACTCGGGGGCGACGTAGGCGGGCGTGCCGACGAACTCGTGCGTGCGGGTCAGGCCCGGGGAGTCGGCGAGGCGGGCGATGCCGAAGTCGGTGAGCATCGGCTTCATCTGGCCGGCGCGCTCGTCGAGCAGGACGTTGGCGGGCTTCAGATCGCGGTGGACCACGCCGTCGGCGTGGCTGGCGGCGAGCGCGTCCGCGATCTGGGCGGTCAGCAGGCTCGCGGCGACCGGCGTGAAGGGGCCGTTCTCCCGGATGTACTTGTGCAGGTCCGGGCCGTCGATCAGGTCCATGACGAGGGCGAGCAGGTCGCCCTCGACGACGAGGTCGCGGGTGCGCACGATGTTGGGGTGCGTCAGCCTCAGCAGGACCGAGCGCTCCCGCAGGAAGCGCATGACGATGTCGGCGTCCTGCGCCAACTCTTCCTTGAGGACCTTGATGGCCACCGTCTCGCCGGGCTGCCCGGCGACGGCCGCCTCCGCACCGGCGGTCTCCCGCTGGCGGGCACGCCAGACGGTGCCCGTGGCGCCGCGTCCGAGCGGCTCCTCGAGCAGGTACTTGCTGCCGACTGGCCGCACGTCTCGCGCTCCCTGCTGTCGTCCTGCTGTGGTTCGTTTTTCCGGCCCACTCTAGGGGGTGTCCCCGGGGAAGACGCGGGGTGCCGAAGGTTGGTTGCCGCACATATGTGCGAAGGGTGACGTATGAGGGGTATGCCTGAGGCGATTTTCCGCGTCGTTGCCGACTCTCCCCGACTTTCCTCGACGTGCAGGTCGAACGTACGTACCGCACGTGCCGGGCCACTATGATTCAAGATCATTTATTAGCGGGTTCCGGGCGTGTTGTCCGCGACAGGTGCGAGGATGCACCCGTACGGAACGGCCGGGACGGGAGCCCCGCCTTCCGGGCAGACCTGACCGGACGACGCGCCGTGCCGGGTGGGGGGTTGATCGGGCACGCACGTCCCGTCGCACCCCTGCCGGGCGCACGCACCGCGCACCGCGCAGAAGGGACCGCTGACGGCGATGCAGATCCGGCTGACCGTCCTCGGGTCGCGCAGCGGCCACCAGACCGTACCCACCGGCTGTGACGTGCTCGTCACCGCACCCACGGGTACCGCGCTGGCCGCCGTGGCCTCCGGCCTGGCCGCGACCGTCGGCGGGCCCGACACCGGCGGCACGGTCGTGCTGTACGCCGGTACGGAACGGCTCGACCTCCAGCGGCGGGTCCTCGGGGAGCCGCCGCTCGTGGACGGAGCGGTGCTGGGACTGCACGCACCGATACCCGACGTCCTGCCGGACGGGACGGACGGCGCACAGCTGCACGTGGTCGCGGGCCCGGACGCCGGCGGAGTGCACCTGCTGCACCCGGGAGGGATCCGGATCGGGCGCTCGGCCGATGCGGACGTCCCACTGGACGACCCCGACGTGTCACGGCTGCACTGCGCGGTGACGGTGATGCCGGACGGACGGGTGACGGTGGCCGACCTGAACTCGACGAACGGGACGACGCTCGACGGCTCGACGGTCGGTCGGCAACCGGTGGCGCTGCCGCCCGGCGCGCTGCTGCGGATCGGCGAATCCACCCTCCGGTTGGCCCCCGGGGCTCCGGCCCCGCTGCCGGTCGTACCGGACCTGGAGGGCCACCTGTCCCTCGCGGGCGCCGCCCGGGACCCGGAGCCGGCCACTGTTGACCACGGCGGCCCCGCCGCCGGCCCGGGGCCGCGCCCCGACGCCCCCGGCCACGGGTGGGTGCCCGGCGGGAGCCTCGGCACCGCGGCGCACGACGCTCCCGGCGGCCCCTCCGGGGCCACCTCGGGCAGGGGCCCGCACACCGGCGCGGGCACCCCGGGCCACGGGCCCGGCCCGGGCGGGCACGAGGGCTCCGGGACGCACCCGGTGGCCGGCCCCGGCGCGGCACCGGGCGCGGGCGCCGGCGCAGCCGCCGGAGCGGGCGCGGAACCCGCCGGGGACGGTCCCCGGGCGGGCGGCGCGGCCGGGGGGCGGCGTCGGGGTCTGGGCGCCTGGGCGCGGAAGTGGGTGCGCGGGCAGGAGGAGCCCGAGGCGCTGGCCGTGGCCGAGCAGGCCGTCGCCGCCGTCCCCGATGTCGATGATCCCGCCGCGCTGCTGCTGGCCGCGCTCGGTCCGACCCGGCGCCTGTGGTCCCGTCCGCGGGGTCGGCTCGACGTCGGCCTCGGGGCCGGGAGCCGGGTCGCGCTCCAGGAGGTCGGTGGGCTCGGAATCGCGGGTCCGCGGGCGCGGCTGACCGGGGTCGCCCGGTCGGTGGTCGCCCAGCTCGCCGCCCTGCACGCCCCCTCGGAGCTGGAGATCGTGCTGCTCGCCGCCGATCGGGCGCGCAGCGTGGCCGAGCGGCGTGCCGACTGGGGGTGGCTCGGCTGGCTGCCCCACGTACGGCCCGCGCACGGGCAGGACTGTCGGCTGCTCCTCGCGTACGACCGTGATCAGGCTGCCGCCCGCACCGGTGAGTTGACCCGCCGCCTCGACGACGGTCCCCTCGGCACCCACTGGGCCGCCGCCGACCCGCGTAGCGTCCGCGAGGCCGCGTCCGCCCACCAGGGCCCGTACACCCTCCTCGTCGTCGACGGGGATCCCGGCGCCGGGGCGCTGCGCGATGTCACCGGTCGGCTCGCCTCGCACGGGCCGGCCGCCGGGATCCACGTCCTCGTCCTGGCGGAGACGCCGGCCGCCACGCCCGCCTCCCCGCTCGCCGAGACGTACGAGTCCGCTTGCGCGAGCACTCCCGCCTTCCGGGACTGCGGCGCGGTCGCCCTGTTGAGCGGGGACGTGGCCACGACCGTACGGACCTTCCCGGTCATCGGCGGCAAGCCGTCCCCGCCCGGCACCACTGCCACCGCGGACGCCGTCTCCGCGGCCTGGGCCGAGAGGTTCGCCCGGGCCCTGGCCCCGCTACGGGCCGAGCCCTCGCCCACGCCGCCGCACCCGGCCGTGGCCGCCGTCCTCCCGCACACCGCCCGCCTGCTGGACGAGTTGGGGCTGGCCCGGGCCACTCCGGCTTCCTTGATGGCCCGTTGGGCCGCCGCCACGGACCAGGGACTGGGCGTCGGCGGTCGGGTCGAGCTCGTGCTCGGCAGCGGGCGGCGCGGGCCGGTCGGGGCCGAGCTCGTCGCGGACGGGCCGCACCTGCTCATCGAGGGGCCCGCCGGAAGCGGGCGCACCGAGCTGCTGCGGTCCGTGGCCGCCTCGCTGTCCGCAGCCGCCCGGCCCGACCGGCTGGGGATCGTCCTGCTGGACGGGGCCGGCGGTGAGCGCGGCGACGGGTTGCTGCCCTGCACCGAGCTCCCGCACGTCGGCGCCCACCTCGTCGCCTCCGAGCCCGTCCGCATGCGGGAGTTCGCCCAGGCGCTCGGCGCCGAGCTGAAGCGCCGGGCCGAGCTCCTGGACGGTCTTCCGTTCGTCGAGTGGCACGCCCGGCGCGAGGTGGCCGACCGGATGGTCTCGCCCCGCCAGCCCGGTCCCGGTGAGCAGCTCGGCGAGGGCGACCCGTCCACCGGCCCCTCCTCGGGTTGGGGCGATCCCGTGCGTTCGGGCACCCTGCGGCTGCGTTCGGCCGCGCCGCGCACCGGGCCGGCCGGGCCGGGCCCGCTGCCGCGCCTGGTGGTGCTGGTGGACGACCTCGACGCGCTGGTCGCGCCGGGGCTGGGCAGTACGGGTCGGCCCGCCGCCGGTTCCGTCGTACGGGCGCTCGACGCGGTGGCCCGCGACGGTGCCCGGCTCGGCGTGCACCTGGTGGCCACGAGCGCCCGCCCGGACCGTACGGCGGACACCGAACTGGCCCGCACGAACCCGCTGCGGATCGACCTCGACGCTCCCGACCAGCCGGGCCCGGGCCGCGGCCGGCTCCGTTACCCCGATGGGCGGACGGTCCCGTTCCAGGGCGGCCGGGTGACCGGCCGGATCCCGCGGACTGCGACGCAGCGGCCGATCGTGGTGCCGGTGGAGTGGGAACGGATGGGTGATCCGCCGGCGCGTCGGCCCGTGCGGGAGCTGGGCAACGGCCCGACCGACCTGGCCCTCCTGGCGAGCGCCCTGGACCGGGCCGCGCACCTGGTTTCCGCGATACCCGTGCCGTTCCCACCGGCTCCCTGAGCCCGCGGCGCGGTGGGACGCGGTATTGCATGGCCGCTCGGCTCGGCGTAGACCTGTGTGAAAGTCAGATCACGGGCATCGGGGGCAGAGCCATGCGCAGGCACGGAACGAGCCGTACGAAGAACCGTAGAAGCAAGCAGGTTTGGGCGGCCCTCGCGGCCACGGGTGCGCTCACGCTGAGCGCATGTGGCGGCGGCGGGGACCAGAAGGAGGACCCGCCGCGGGGCGGGGAGGCGTCAACGTCCGGGCAGCGGGTGGAATTACCCCGGCTGACCGGCGAGAAGCTGTCGGTCGCGGCGGTCTGGACGGGGCCGGAGCAGGCGAACTTCACCAAGGTCCTCAAGGAGTTCGAGAAGCGGACGGGTGCCACGGTCACCTTCGTCCCGGCCCAGGACCCGATCGTCACCTTCCTCGGCACGAAGATCGCGGGCGGCCAGCCGCCCGACGTGGCGCTGTTGCCGCAGGTCGGCGCCCTGGCATCGGCGGTGCAGAACAAGTGGGTGCAGCCGGTCGGACCGGAGGCCAAGGCCCAGCTCGACAAGAACTACTCGGCCGGTTGGAAGACGCTCGGCGCGGTCGACGGCACTCAGTACGGGGTCTACTACAAGGCCGCCAACAAGTCGCTGATCTGGTACAACGCCAAGGCCTTCGAGGCGGCGGGCGTGCAGCCCCCCACGACCTGGAAGGCCCTACTGGCCGCGGCCGACACCCTCTCCGCCTCCGGTACCCCGGCCGTGTCGGTGGCCGGCGCGGACGGCTGGACGCTGACGGACTGGTTCGAGAACGTCTACCTCTCGCAGGCCGGCCCGCAGAAGTACGACCAGCTCTCCAAGCACCAGATCAAGTGGACGGACGACAGCGTCAAGCAGGCGTTGACCACCCTCGGCGAACTGTTCGGCCGCAAGGACTTCCTGGCGGGCGGAGCCAGCGGGGCGCTGGCCACCGAGTTCCCGAAGTCGGTGACGCAGACCTTCACCGGGGGCGAGCGGCCGGCCGCCGCCATGGTCTACGAGGGTGACTTCGTGGCGGTGAACATCGCCCAGACCGAGGCGAAGGTCGGCAAGGACGCCCTGGTCTTCCCGTTCCCGGCGGTCGGCGACAAAGCGCCGGTGGTCTCGGGCGGGGACGTCGCGGTCGCGCTGAAGCCGTCCACGGGGGCGCAGGCGCTTTTGACGTTCCTGGCCTCGGCGGAGGCCGCGGAGATCCAGGCCCGTGAGGGCGGGTTCGTCTCCCCGAACAAGGCGGTCGACCCGAAGGCCTACCCGAACGACATCCAGCGGAACATCGCCAAGGCCCTGATCGCGGCGGGCGACGACTTCCGCTTCGACATGTCGGACCAGGCCCCGGCGGCCTTCGGCGGGACCCCGGGCGCCGGTGAGTGGAAGGCGCTCCAGGACTTCCTGGCGAACCCCTCGGACGTGGCGGGCACTCAGGCCAGACTGGAGGCGGACGCGGCCAAGGCCTACGGGAACTGATCCCGTGACGGCCACGACCACGACCACGGCCACCACCGCACCCGGCACGGCCGCGCGCTCCGCCGAGGCCCGGCGGCGCCGCCTCGTCGCCGCGGCGTTCCTCCTGCCCGCCCTGGTGCTGCTCGGCGCCCTCGTCGTGCACCCCATCGGCTACTCGGTGTACCGCAGCTTCTTCGACCGCTCCGGCGACGCCTTCGTGGGCGGCGCCAACTACCGGGAGATCCTCCAGGACGACACGATCCGCACCGCTCTGAAGAACACGGCCCTGTGGGTGGTGCTGGCACCGACCACAGCCACCGCCCTCGGCCTGATCTTCGCGGTGCTCACCGAACGGGTGCGTTGGGGAACGGCATTCAAGCTCCTCGTGTTCATGCCGATGGCGATCTCGATGCTGGCGGCGGGCATCATCTTCCGGCTCGTGTACGACCACGACCCCCACCGGGGGGTCGCCAACGCGGTCTGGGTCGGGGTGCACGACACCTTCGCCCCGTCCTCGGCCTTCCCCAAGGCCCGCCCCGGTCGCGACTCCCCGCTGGTCCCGGCCGAGGGGGCCGCGGCGGGCGGCTTCACGACCCGTGCTCCGGTACGGGCGGGCGTCCCGGTGCTGCTCCCGCTCGTCGGTGTCGCGCCCGAGGCCCTGCCCGGGGGGACCCGTACGGCCGTGGCCGCGGCTGCCGAGCCCGGCAAGGTCACCGGGACGGCCTGGCAGGACTTCACCCGGGGCGGGGGCGGCCGTACGAACGCGGTCGACCCGACCGAGTCCGGCTTCGCCGGGATGCGCGTCGAGGCGGTCAAGGACGGCAAGGTGGTCGACACGGCGACGGCTCGCGCCGACGGCACCTTCACGCTGTCCGCGAAGGCGGACGGGGCATTGCTGCGGCTGCCCGCGTCGAACTTCCGGGAGGCGTACGCAGGGGTGGAGTGGCTCGGTCCGTCGCTGGTGACCCCGGCGGTCATCGGGGCGTACGTCTGGATGTGGGCCGGTTTCGCAATGGTGCTGATCGGGGCCGGGCTGGCCGCCGTACCGCGGGAGCTCCTGGAGGCGGCGCGGGTGGACGGGGCGAACGAGTGGCAGGTCTTCCGCCGGGTCACCGTCCCGCTGCTGGCACCGGTACTGGCGGTCGTCCTGGTGACCCTGGTCATCAACGTGATGAAGATCTTCGACCTGGTCTTCGTGATCGCGCCGGGGTCCGTGCAGGACGACGCGAACGTGCTGGCCCTCCAGCTGTACCGCACGTCCTTCGGCACGGATGCCGATCCGGGACTGGGCAGCGCCATCGCGGTGCTGCTGCTGGCGCTGGTGGTCCCGGTCATGCTCTACAACATCCGCAGGCTGCGGAAGGAGGGGTCCCGGTGAGCGCCTCCGCCCAGACCCGCCCGGGCGCACGGGCCGGCACCGACCCGCGCGCCGACACCGGGACCCGTAGCGATGCCCGTGCGGGCCGGCTCGCAGCCGCCGCGGCGGCCGGGGCCCTGCGCGTCTTCCTGGTACTGGCCGCACTGTTCTGGCTGGTGCCCACGCTCGGGCTGTTGATCTCCTCGTTCCTCTCCCCCACCGACCTGAACCAGGGCGGCTGGTGGCAGGTCCTGACCGCGCCGACGCGACTGACGGCCGGCAACTACGAGCGGCTGCTCGCCAACGACACGATCACGGGCTCGTTGCTCAACACGGTCGCCATCGCCGTCCCGGCGACCCTCCTCGTCCTCGTCCTCGGCGCGTTCGCCGGATACGCCTTCGCCTGGCTGGAGTTCCCGGGCCGGGACTGGCTGTTCCTGATCGTCGTCGGGCTGCTCGTCGTCCCCGTACAGGTGGCGCTGATCCCGGTTTCCGAACTCTTCGGTTCCATCGGGCTGTTCGAGACCACAGCCGGAGTGGTGCTGTTCCACACCGCTTTCGGGCTGCCGTTCGCCGTCTTCCTGCTGCGCAACTTCTTCGCGGAGATCCCCCGCGAGCTGCTGGAGGCGGCCCGGCTCGACGGTGCGGGCGAACTGCGCCTGTTCGCCCGGGTGGTGCTGCCGCTGGGCGGCCCGGCGATCGCCTCCCTCGGCATCTTCCAGTTCCTGTGGGTGTGGAACGACATGCTGGTCGCGCTGGTCTTCGCTGACTCGGCGCACCCGCCGGTCACGGTCGCCCTCCAGCAGCAGGTACGGCAGTTCGGCAACAACATCGATGTCCTCGCGCCCGGCGCGTTCCTGTCGATGGTGGTGCCGCTGGTCGTGTTCTTCGCCTTCCAACGGCAGTTCGTCTCGGGGGTGATGGCGGGGGCGATCAAGTAGTCGGCCCACCCGCAGTGGCCGCCGCGCCCTCGTTGCCGTGCGGCGTAGACGCCGGGTAACCCGATTGCCACGCACCGCGTAACCGTTCGCCACGCCGGGGGTTCCTGGGGGCACTCCCCCGGACTTCGTCCGGGGGGACCCCCACCCAGCGGTAGCCGGGGGAGCAATATGCCCGCGCCGACCCCTGGATGTGCCGTGCCCCGGTTCAGCGTCATCGTGCCCGCCTACGAGGTCCAGGCGTACCTCCAGGAGAGTTTGGACTCGGTGCTGTCCCAGTCGTACCCGGACCTGGAACTGATCGCCGTCGACGACGCCTCTCCGGACGCCTGCGGTTCGATCATCGACGAGTACGCGGCACGGGACCCCCGGGTGACCGCCGTGCACCTGGCGCACCACCTCGGTCCGGGCCCGGCCCGCAATGCGGGCCGGGCCCGGGCCACCGGCGACTACCTCGTCTTCCTCGACGGGGGCGACACCCTCGCCCCGGGCGCACTGCAGGCCATCACCGACCGGCTCAAGGACACCGATTCCCCGGACGTCCTCGTCTACGACCACGCGCGCACCTTCTGGACCGGGGAGCTCGTGCGCGACCGCCTCTCGCACCGACTGTCCGAGGAGGGCCCGACCAGCTTCCGGCTCACGGACCGCCCGGCCCTGCTCGGCATGGCGCTGGTGGTCTGGAACAAGGCGTACCGCCGCGAGTACGTGGAGCGCGAGGGACTGGAGTTCCCGCCCGGCTTCTACGAGGACACTCCGTGGACCTACCCGGCCCTGCTGGCCGCCGAGTCCATCGCCGTCCTGGACCGGGTGTGCGTGCACCACCGGCAACGGCGCACCGGATCGATCCTGACCACCACCAGCCCCCGCCACCTGGACGTCTTCGACCAGTACGACCGGGTCTTCGGGTACCTCGCCAGCCGCCCCGAGCTGGAGTGCTGGCGTCCCACCGTGCACCGGCGGATGGCCGAGCACTTCTGCGCCCTGTACGCCGACCCGCGCCGCCTCCCGCGCGCGAGCCGGGCCGAGTTCTTCCACCGGGCCTCCTCGCTCCTGCGCCGTTACCGGACCGTCGGCTCGCCGCCTCTGTCACCGCCCCTGACCCCGCCCCTGACGCCGCCCCTGACGCCGCCGCTGTCGCTGTCGCGCACCGACCGGATCCGGCACGCCCTGATGCGGCTCGGGGTGCGGCGCACGTACCGGGCGCTGTCGGTGCTCCGCACGGCCGCGCTGGCGGCGGGACGCACGGCGGCGGCCCTGGGTGGGGGCCTGCACGAGACGGCGCTGCGCCTGCACTACCGCCTCCAGCGGCTCCTGCCGCTGCGCCCGGAGCTGGCGGTCTTCTCCGCTTACTGGCACGGTGGTTACGCCTGCAACCCGGCGGCGATCGAGGCCAAGTTGCGCGAACTCGCGCCCCGGATGCGGACGGCGTGGATCTGCGATCCGCAGCACGCTGCGACCCTGCCCCCGGGAACGGTCATGCTCCGGCCCGGTTCCGCGGCGTACTGGACGGCGCTCGCCAGGGCCACGTACTTCACCACGAACGTCAACTTCGACCGCGCGCTGGTCAAGCGCCGGGGCCAGGTCCTGCTCCAGACCCAGCACGGCACCCCGCTCAAGCGGGTGGGCCTGGACCTCCAGGACCGCCCGGCGGCCACCCCCACGACGGATTTCACCGGTCTGCTGCGCGGTGCGGACCAGTGGGACTACCTGCTGTCCGCGAACCGCCACTCCACCCTGGTGTGGGAGAAGGCGATCCCCTCCTCGTACACCACGCTGGAGTACGGCTACCCGCGCAACGACGTCTTCCACCGGGCCACCCCGGACGATGTCGTGGGGCTGCGCGAGCGCCTCGGCATTCCGGCGGGCTCGACGGCGATCCTGTACGCGCCGACCCACCGCGACTACCGGCGCAGCCGTCCCGAACACCTGGACTTCGAGCGGGTGCTGCAGGGTCTGGGCCCCCGCTTCACGCTCCTGGTGCGTACGCACCTGACGTACGCGGACGTGCCCGGCCAGCCGGTTCGCCACCCCCGGCTGATCGACGTCTCCGCGTACCCCTCGGTGGAGGAACTCTGCCTGGCGTCGGACGTGTTGGTGACGGACTACTCGTCCCTGATGTTCGACTACGCGGCGCTGGACCGGCCGATCGTCATCCACGCGGACGACTGGGAGGCGTACGAGGCCGCCCGCGGCACGTACTTCGACCTGCGTTCGTGCCCGCCGGGCGCGATCGCCCGGACCGAGGACGAGTTGGTGGACATCTTCGCGACCGGACACTGGCAGGGCTCGCGCTCGGCGCAGCTGCGGGCGCGGTTCCGGTCCCGTTTCTGCTCGTACGACGACGGCCGAGCGGCCGAGCGGGTCGTGCGCCGCGTCTTCCTGGGGCAGCCGGACCTGGTCCCGCCGATCGTCGCGCTGCCGGACCGGCGGCCCGCGCCGGCGGCCCCGTCCTCCGCTCCGGCGCCCACCCTGGCCCCGCTGACGACCCGCGACCTCTGGCCGTAGCCGCCCCGCGGTGCGCCGCACGGCGGCGGGGCCGGGGGCCGGTGGTGCGCGGCCCGGCTCAGGACGACGTGGCAGCCAGCCCCGCGACCACCGACCGGGCCAGCTCGTCGAGGTAGCCGGCCGGCACGTCCTCGCGTACCACCACCTGCCGCCAGTACAGCGGCCCGATCGCCAGGTCCAGCGCCTTCCCCGGGTCCGTCCCCTCCGCCAGCTCGCCGCGCGCGACCGCTTCCGAGACGATCCCCTCGGCCATCCGCCGCTCGCCCTCCAGCAGGGCGCCGCGCACGGCGTCCGCGATCTCGGGGTTGCGCGCCGCCTCCACCAGCAGGTCGGGGATCACCGCCGACGCCACCGGGTGGCGCAGCACGTGCGACAGCACTTCGAGCAGGGCCCGTACGTCGCCGTACAGGGAGCCCGTCGCCGGCACCGGCAAGCCGTCCACCGCGAAGGCCCCCACCAGGTCCAGGACCAGGTGCAGCTTCGACTTCCACCGCCGGTAGACCGCCGTCTTCCCGACCCCGGCGCGCCGGGCGATCCCCTCGATCGACATCCGCGAGAACCCGACCGCGGCCAGTTCCTCCAGTACCGCGGCCCGGATCGCCTCGGTCACGTCCTCGCGCAGGACGGCGGCACCCGCCGGAGCACGACGAGCAGGGGCGGGGGCAGGCGCCGGGGTGGCAGCGGCAGGGTCAGTGGTCATGCACAGAGCATAGCCGGGCCCGTCACGACGGAACGGTTGCGTTCCGACGTGCCACGCCATAACCTCGCCGTAGCGACGATACGGACCCGTCCCATCGCTCGAAAGTGACCACCGTGACCCTCACCCCCGCAGAGCTGGCGGCAGCCCACGGCCTGACCGTCAGCGGCGCCCGCCCCCCGCTCCCGAGCTACGTGCGCCAACTCTGGGGCCGCCGGCACTTCGTGACCGCCTACGCCACCGCCCGGATGCACGCCACGTACAGCACGGCCAAACTCGGCCAGGTCTGGCACCTGGCGACACCCCTGCTCAACGCCGCCGTCTACTACTTCATCTTCGGCATCGTCCTGAGCGCCAGCCATGACGTCGCGGAATACGTCCCCTTCCTGATCACCGGCGTCTTCGTCTGGGACTTCATCGGCAGCTCCATCAACGCGTCCACGCGCGCCGTCCACGGCAACCTCGGCCTCGTCCGCGCCCTGCACTTCCCCCGCGCCAGCCTGCCCCTGTCCACCGTGGTCCAGCTCTTCCAACAGCTGCTGGTCACCATGGGCGCGCTCGTCGTCCTCCTGCTCGCCTGCGGCCAGACCCCGACCCCGCGATGGCTGCTGGCCGCCCCCACCCTGCTCCTGACCGCACTCTTCTGCGCCGGTGTCGCCATGGTCATGGCCCGCATCGGCAGCAAGAGCCCGGACGTCAGCCAGCTGATGCCGTTCGTCCTGCGCACCTGGATGTACTCCTCCGGAGTCATGTGGTCCATCGACCAGATGCTCAAGAAGGACCACCTCGCGCACTGGGTCACGGTCGTGCTCAAGACCAACCCGGCGGCCGTCTACATCGACCTGATGCGCTACGCACTGATCGCCAGCTTCGACCCGCACGCGCTCCCGCCCCACGTCTGGGCCCTCGCCACCGGCTGGGCCCTGTTCGCCGGCGTCGGCGGATTCATCTACTTCTGGAAGGCCGAGGAGGAGTACGGCCGTGGCTGACACCGAAACCACCACCGCACCCGCGCCCGCACCCGACCCCGCGCTCCACCGCGCGCCGGCCACGACGGCCCCCGACACCCGCGTCCCCACGGTCATCGCGGACGAGGTCCACGTCGTCTACAAGGTGCACGGCTCCGGCGGGCGCAAGGGCGGCGCCACCGCCGCCCTCAGCCGGATCTTCTCCCGCAAGCCCGCCCCCGGCCTGCGCGAGGTGCACGCCGTCAAGGGCGTCAGCTTCGTCGCGTACAAGGGCGAGGCCATCGGCCTCATCGGCTCCAACGGCTCGGGCAAGTCCACCCTGCTGGCCGCGATCGCCGGCCTCCAACCCGTGGCCCGCGGCACGATCTACTCGCACGGCCAGCCCTCGCTCCTCGGCGTGAACGCCGCCCTGATGAACGACCTCACCGGTGAACGCAACGTCGTCCTCGGCGGTCTGGCGATGGGCATGTCCAAGCAGCAGGTCCGCGAGCGCTACCAGGACATCGTCGACTTCTCCGGCATCAACGAGAAGGACGACTTCATCTCCCTCCCCATGCGCACGTACTCCTCGGGCATGGGCGCCCGTCTGCGCTTCTCCATCGCCGCAGCCAAGGACCACGACGTACTGATGATCGACGAGGCCCTCGCCACCGGCGACGCCGCCTTCCAACGCCGCAGCCAGGCCCGTATCGAGGAGCTCCGCGAGCGCGCCGGCACGGTGTTCCTCGTCAGCCACGGCATCGGCACGGTCCGCGAGACCTGCGACCGGGCCCTCTGGCTGGAGGCGGGCGTGTTGCGCATGGACGGCCCCTCCGCCGAGGTCTGCGACGCGTACGAGGCCCACGCCTCGGGCCGGTGAGGCCGCGGACCGCCCGGGGCGGGCGGTCCGGCGCGCGTACGGCAACGGGCGGCCCCGGGACGTGAAGTCCCGGGGCCGCCCGTTCACCCGTTCCGGCGGAGCGCCGCGATCAGCCGTGCGACCGCAGCAGCGACCGCATCGTCCGCATCGCGACGGACAGGTTCGCCAGGTCGAAGTCGTCCGAGCCCCGGATCTCGTCCAGGGTCGTCCGGGCCCGGCTGATGATCGCCGCGTTCTTCTCCTCCCACGCCTTGAAGCGCTCCTCGGGAGTCGAGTCGCCGTTGCCCACCGACAGCACGTCGGCGGTCAGGGCGGCGTGCGCGGCGAACAGGTCCTCGCGGATGGAGGCGCGGGCCATGGACTGCCAGCGGTCGGCCCGCGGCAGCTCGATGATCCGGTCCATCAGCTGGGTGATGTCCAAGCGGTCGGCGAGGTCGTAGTACACCTCGGCGACACCGAGCGGGTCGACGCCGGTGCGATCCGAAATCGCCACGATGTCGAGCGTCGGGAAGGCCGAGGAGAACCCGGCGACCTTCGCCGCCAGCTCGTCCGGAACGCCCTCGCCGGTCAGCTCGTCCATGATCGACTGGTACCAGTCGAGGTCGGCTCCGCGCACCAGCTTGGGCAGCTCGGCCCAGACCTGGCTGACCCGGTCGGCGAAGAGCTCGATGGTCCCGGTGATCTCCAGCGGCTGCGGCCGGTTGTTCAGCAGCCAGCGGGTGCCGCGCTCGACCAGACGCCGCGAGTGCAGGCGCACCCGGGTCTGGACGTCGGCCGCGACGTCGTTGTCCAGCGACTCGACCGCGTCCCAGACCTCGGCCAGGCCGAAGATCTCGCGGGCCGCGAGTTGCGCCCGGACGATCTCCTCCGTGGAGGCCCCGGTCTCCTCTCGCAGGCGGTGCAGGAAGGTCGAACCACCGGTGTTGACGGTGTCGTTGACCAGCAGCGTCGTGATGATCTCGCGGCGCAGGGCGTGGGCGTCGATCTGCTCCGGGAACTTCGCGCGCAGGGCGGCCGGGAAGTACGCGTGCAGCAGGCGGCGCAGGTACGGGTCGTCCGGCAGCTCGGTGGCGATGAGCTCGTCCGCCACCGTGATCTTGGTGTAGGCGAACAGGACGGCCAGCTCCGGCTGGGTCATGCCCCGGCCGCTGCCCAGCAGTTCGCGGATCTGCCGGTCGGTGGGCAGGAACTCCAGCTCGCGGTTGAGGAGCCCCTCGCGCTCCAGGCGGCGCAGGAACCGCTGCTGGGCGTGGAGCAGGCTGGGCGCCTGGGCAGTGCCGTTGGCCAGGGCCACGTTCTGCGCGTAGTTGTTGCGCAGCACCAGGCGGCCGACCTCGTCGGTCATCTCCGCCAGCAGCTTGTTGCGCTGCTTGACGGTCATGTCGCCGTCCGCGACCACCGCGTTGAGCAGGATCTTGATGTTCACCTCGTGGTCGGAGGTGTCCACGCCCGCGCTGTTGTCGATGGCGTCGGTGTTGACCTTGCCGCCCTCGCCGCCGGCGCCGATCCGGGCGAACTCGATGCGACCGAGCTGGGTCAGGCCCAGGTTGCCGCCCTCGCCGATGACCTTGGCCCGGACGTCCGCGCCGTTGACGCGGATGGCGTCGTTGGCCTTGTCGCCGACGTCCGTGTGCGTCTCGGACGACGCCTTGACGTAGGTACCGATGCCGCCGTTCCACAGCAGGTCCACGGGGGACTGCAGGACGGCCTGCATCAGTTCGGCCGGGGTCATCTTGGTGACGCCCGGCTCGATGCCGAGGGCCGCACGCATATGGGCGTTGACCGGGATGGCCTTCGCCGTGCGCGGGTGGATGCCGCCGCCCGCCGAGAGCAGCGAGGTGTCGTAGTCGGCCCACGAGGAGCGCGGCAGCTCGAACAGGCGCCGGCGCTCGGCGTACGAGGTCGCCGCGTCCGGGGTCGGGTCGATGAAGATGTGCCGGTGGTCGAAGGCGGCGACCAGGCGGATGTGCTCGGAGAGCAGCATGCCGTTGCCGAAGACGTCACCGGACATGTCACCGACGCCGACGACAGTGAAGTCCTCGGACTGGGTGTCGTGGCCGAGCTCGCGGAAGTGCCGCTTGACGGACTCCCAGGCACCTCGGGCGGTGATGCCCATGCCCTTGTGGTCGTAGCCGGCCGAACCGCCCGACGCGAAGGCGTCGCCCAGCCAGAAGCCGTACGCCTCGGCGACGCCGTTGGCGATGTCGGAGAAGGTGGCGGTGCCCTTGTCGGCGGCGACGACGAGGTACGTGTCGTCCTCGTCGTGGCGGACCACACCGTTCGGCGGCACGACCACACCGCCGACCAAGTTGTCGGTGATGTCGAGCAGCGCCGAGATGAAGATCTTGTACGAGGCGATGCCCTCGGCGAGCCAGGCGTCGCGGTCCACCGCCGGGTCCGGCAGGTTCTTGGCGACGAAGCCGCCCTTGGCGCCGACCGGCACGATGACGGTGTTCTTGACCATCTGCGCCTTGACCAGGCCGAGGATCTCCGTACGGAAGTCCTCACGGCGGTCGGACCAGCGCAGGCCGCCTCGGGCGACCTTGCCGAAGCGCAGGTGGACGCCCTCGACGCGCGGGGAGTAGACCCAGATCTCGTAGGCCGGGCGCGGCG
Organism: Streptomyces sp. NPDC006430; assembly: GCF_040612395.1. NCBI lineage: Bacteria > Bacillati > Actinomycetota > Actinomycetes > Kitasatosporales > Streptomycetaceae > Streptomyces > Streptomyces sp. NPDC006430. The sequence continues at coordinate 23,794 of NZ_JBEXQA010000010.1, read as the reverse complement.
CCGGGAGCTCCGGGATGGCCTGCGGGTCGAACTTCATCGACACGTAGGAGTGCTGCTCGCCGGCTTCGTTGAGCTGGAAGAAGTTGGTGCGCAGGGTGGCCGTGATGAGGTTGAGGAAGGATCGCAGGATCCGGTCCTCGTCCAGCGAGGCGACCTGGTCCAGGGCTCCGGCCAGCTCCTCCAGCATGGCGTCGATGAGCTCGGTGCCCGCGGACTGGCGGCCGGGCGACATCCGGGCCTCGAAGAGCGAGACCAGCAGCCGGGTGGTGTGGACGTTGTTGCGGAGGGTGTCCTCCATGTAGTCCTGGCTGAAGTTCACGCCGGCCTGGCGCAGGTACTTCGCGTACGCGCGCAGCACCACGGCCTGGCGCCAGGTGAGCCCGGCGCTCAGCACCAGGGTGTTGAAGTTGTCGTTCTCGGCGTCGCCCTGCCAGACCGCGGCGAAGGCGTCCTGGAAGCGCTCGCGGGCGTCGTCGCCGAGGTAGTTGTCCCCGCCGCCGGAGGGCAGCGGCATCCGCAGACCGAAGTCGTAGATCCACGCGTTCGTACGGTCGGTGCGGCGCAGCTCGTACGGACGCTCGTCGGTGACCTCCACGCCCAGGCGCTGGAGCACGGGCAGGACCGCGGACAGCGAGACCTGCTCACCGGTGCGGTAGATCTTGAAGCGGCGCTCGCCCGGGCCCGCGCCGACCGGCTCGTACAGCGAGAGCGCGAACTCGCGGTCGCTGGCGGACAGTCGCTCCAGGTGGCACAGGTCGGCCACGGCCGCGCGCGGCGAGTGGTCGGCCTTGTAGCCCTCGGAGAAGGAAGTGCCGTACTTGCGCAGCAGCTCGGCGGCGCGCTCCTCGCCCAGCTCGGCGACCAGGGCCTCGCCGAAGCCGTCGGACCAGGAGCGGGCGGCCTCGACGAGCCGGCCCTCGATGCGCTCGACGTCGGCGTCGGTCAGGACGGGCAGCTCGGTGCCCTGCGGGACGCGGACGACGAAGTGGATGCGGGCGAGGATCGACTCGGTGTTCCAGGCGGTGAAGTCGACGCTCGTGCCGTCGAGCTCCTCCTGGAGGATCGAGATCAGGCGCAGCCGGACGCCGGTGGTGTAGCGGTCGCGCGGCAGGTAGACGAGCGCGGAGTAGTAGCGCCCGTACTCGTCCTGGCGCAGGTACAGCCGCAGCCGGCGGCGCTCTTGAAGGTAGAGGACGGAGGTGGCGATCTCGCGGAGCTTGTCGACCGGGGTCTGGAACAGCTCGTCGCGCGGGTAGGTCTCCAGGATCTGCATCAGGTCGCGGCCGTCGTGGCTGTTCGGCGAGAAGCCGGCGCCCTCCAGGACCTCGGCGACCTTGCGGCGGATGACCGGGACGCGGCGCACCGACTCGGTGTACGCGGCGGAGGAGAACAGGCCCAGGAAGCGGCGCTCGCCGACGACGTTGCCCTCGGCGTCGAACTTCTTCACGCCCACGTAGTCGAGGTACGAGGGGCGGTGCACGGTGGCGCGGCTGTTGGCCTTGGTCAGCACCAGCAGGCGGTGTTCGCGGGCCTTGGCGCGGGCGTCGGCCGGCAGCCGGTTGAAGGACGGCGAGACGGGGTGGTCGTCCTGGCCGCTGTGGTGCGGGTCGGAGCGCAGGATGCCGAGGCCGGTGCCGGGCACGGCGGACAGCGCGTCACCGTCGACGAGGTCGTACTCGCGGTAGCCGAGGAAGGTGAAGTGGTCATCGGAGAGCCAGCGCAGCAGCTCCCGGGCCTCTTCGAGCTCGTACTCGCGCAGATCGGGCGCGGTCGGCTCGTTCGGGAGGTCGTCGGCGATGCGCAGCGCGGCGTCGCGCATCTTCTCCCAGTCCTCGACGGACTCGCGGACGTCGGACAGGACGCGGCGCAGGTCGTCGGTGATCTGCTTGAGGTCGGCGCGGTCGGTCTCGCGGTCGATCTCGACGTGGATCCAGGACTCGACGAGGGAGTCGTGGGGGCGCGCGGTCTTGGGACCGTGGGCGTCGCAGTCGGGGCCGAGGATCTCGATCAGCTTGCCGGTGACGTCACGGCGGACGACGACCTGCGGGTGGATCACGACGTGGATGCCGCGGCTCTGGCGGGACAGCTCGTTCGTGACGGAGTCCACGAGGAACGGCATGTCGTCGGTGACCACCTCCACGACCGAGTGGCTGGAGGTCCAGCCGTTCTCCTCGACCGTGGGGGTCTGCACGCGCACGTTCGCGGTGCCCTGCGGCCGGTTCTCGGCGAGCCGGTAGTGCGAGAGCGCCGCCCCGAACACGTCGACCGGGTCCCGGTCCAAAAGGTCCTCGGGGGCGGTGTGCAGGTAGTAGCGCTGGAGGTACGAGAGCATCGTGTCCCGGTCGGGCCGCTCCCCCTGCTCGGACCCAGTCGGAAGTAGCCCCCCGGCCGGGCTGTGCTCAGCTACCCGGGCCGCCCGCGCGAGCAGCTCGGCCTTTGCTTCGTCCAGCTTGGTCTGCATGTCCTCTGGCTCCTGTCGCGCGCCATTGCGTGACGTAGGTGAAGGAAGGAATGACGTAGCGCCGCGAGGCGGGGTGTCCGTTCGGGATCGACGCCATGTCGTCGTGAGAGCCGCCCGGGAAGGATTTGGCCATGATCGGCATCAGGTCCCGGCAGCGGAGATCAGCGAAGGCCCGGGCACGGTCGTGCGCCGGGCGCTGGCCGGAGGCGTCAATGCCCCCGATGACTATCGCGCTGATCACGGGTACCAGGCTATCTCGCCGGACCCCCTCTAAGTCACGCACCAGATCTGTACAAAAGCAGGTCGGGAAGTTTGACGATGTGCGCAGTGACGCGGCCCGCCCGATGCCAGTAGTTATCCGGCCAGCTCGCGAGCAGTGCGGACGGCTTCGGCCAGCGAGTCCACCACTGGAACACCGGCCGATTCGAGACTGCTGCGGCTGTGCGAACCACCCGTGTAGAGGACGGCCCGGGCACCCACGTGGGACGCTGCGACGGCATCGTCCACGGCATCCCCGATCAGCACCGTACGGTGGGCACTCACACCGGTCTCCGCCAGGGCCGCCATGTGACGTACGAGATGTCCCGCCTTGGGGGTGTGCGAGGGGCCGACCCGCCCGTCCACGCGCACGAAGTGCCGGTGGATCCCGTGTTCCCGTACGAGCGGGACGAGCTTCTCGTGGGGCGCGAGGGAGAGCAACGACTGCGTGAGCCCGTCCGCCTGCCAGTCGCGCAGCAACTCCCGGGCGCCCTCGGCCAGACCGGCCGCTTCGGCGGCGGCCCAGTAGTGCCGGTGGAAGGTCTCGTCCATGACGACCCACTCGGCTTCGGTGGGCAGCCGGCCCATCAGCCGCTCGTAGAACTTCGGGACCGGTACGACGTACAGCTCGCGGTAGCGCTCCAGCGTGATCGGAGCGAAGCCGAACTCCGCGAAGGAGGCGTTCGTCGCGGTGATCACGGCGTCGATGTCGTGCAGGAGGGTCCCGTTCCAATCCCAGACCAGGTGGACGGGTGGGACGGGAGCGGCAGGGGGGACGGGAGCGCTCACTTCAGCAGCCCCGGGATCTCCTGGACGCCGAACCACAGCAGCTCGTGGTCCTCGGCGCCATCCACGATGAACTGCGCGTCGTCGTCCCCGCGGTCGGCGGCCTCCAGGGCGCCCGCGGCGGCCGTCACGTCGCTCAGGGCCTCGTCGGCGTCGACGTGCACGGCGGCGGCCACGGAGAGGCGTACGGCCCCGACGAGGGTCACCTGGCCGAGCGTGGCCTCCTCCAGCCCGGGCCTCGCGACGGCGGCCTTGTCGTCCACGTCGACGGCGACCACGACGCGCTTGCGCGGGGCGGCCTCGTCCTCGGCCAGCATCCGCAGGGAGGCCGCGGCGGCCCGACCGAGGGCGGCGTACTCCAGCTCCTCGATGTCGTCCGAGACGTACCACTCCCGCAGGCCGGGCGTGACGGCGTACGCACGCAGCGGGGCGGGACCCAGCTCACCCGCCTGGTGCGCCTCGGCGAGACCGGGGAGGGTCAGGGGGACGTACACGCGCATGGCCGGCCGCTTTCGGTAGTCGGGAACGCCCTCAGGATACGACTGCCCGTGGCGCGACCGGGCTCCGACGGACGGAACGGGCCGTTCCCGGCCCCCTCCCGCACCCCATGAACCTGCTCGGCAGGGGGCACCGGACTCCGGTCGGTGACGGCTGCGGTCCCCCTTCGGGCTGCCGGGCGCCGCTCACGGCCCGTCCACCACGGGCCCTCGGAGCCGCCGGAGAGCGGCCCGGCACCGTAGGGGACCCATCCGGATAGGTGAACGGGCCCCCGGCCACGGCGGTGCCGCAGGCGCCGTTGCAGAGGGTGGTCACGGGCCGTAGAAGATCCACTACCAAGTTACCGCCCGGTACCGCTCCGGGCCCGGACTTCTCGGGGGACGACCGCCATGAGCAGGACCAGGAACACCACCCGGCCCCCCGGCCGCCACGACCAGCGCCGCCCCCACACCCCGCGGGGTCCGCACGACTGGTTCGCGGAGCGACTGCTGGCCGTGGTCAGCGGCCAGCGGCCGGTCCACTCACTACTGGGCCTCACGGTCGGCCCGGCGTACGAGCAACTGGTCACCCTGGCCCCCACGGGACCCCTACGCGAACGCCTGCGGCCCGTACTGCGGCACTGCGGGCGCTCCCATCCGGGGCCGGGGGTCATCGAGGCCTTCGCCCGCATCGCGACGGGCGAGCGCATCTCGGCCATGGCGTTCCGCCTGGAGCAGGGCCCGGACCTGCGCTGGCGCTGCGCGGCCGTCGAGATCCGGGGCCCGCGCCCGTGACCGCCGGCGCCGGGCGGACGCCCCACCGGTACGCCTACCGGGCCACGCACCGGGCCGCGCATCAGGCCGCGCCGGCAGCCGGGGCACGGTGGTCGGTGTCGTGGTCCGAGCCCGCACCACGACGCCGGGGCCGGACACCACCTGCGGTGTCCGGCCCCGGCGGGGTGCCCTTGGGGGCAGCTGGGCTACTTCTTGCGGCGACGGCCGCCCGCGGCCTTCTGCGCCTTGCGGCGCTCCGCCCGCGTCATGCCGTCGCCCGCTTCGTCGGCGTCGAAGTCGCCCTCGATGACCCCGCCCTCGCCGTCCACCGTCGGCGCGGAGAAGTGCAGCCGGTCCGGCCGCTGCGGGGCGTCCAGGCCCTTGGCCCGGATCTCCGGACGCGCCGCCGCCACCACCGGCTCGGCGGCCTGCACCGGAAGCTCCTCGACCTGCTGCTCGACCTGGACCTCCAGGTTGAACAGGTAGCCGACGGACTCCTCCTTGATGCCCTCCATCATGGCGTTGAACATGTCGAAGCCCTCGCGCTGGTACTCGACCAGCGGGTCCTTCTGGGCCATCGCCCGCAGGCCGATGCCCTCCTGCAGGTAGTCCATCTCGTACAGGTGCTCACGCCACTTGCGGTCCAGGACCGAGAGGACGACGCGCCGCTCCAGCTCGCGCATGATGTCGGCGCCGAGCGCCTTCTCGCGCTCCTCGTACTGCTCGTGGATGTCGTCCTTGACGGACTCCGCGATGAACTCGGCGGTGATGCCCGCACGGTCGCCCGCCGCGTCCTCCAGTTCCGCGACGGTGACCTTGATCGGGTAGAGCTGCTTGAAGGCGCCCCACAGCCGGTCCAGGTCCCATTCCTCGGCGAAGCCCTCGACGGTCTCGGCCGCGATGTACGCGTCGATCGTGTCGTCCATGAAGAAGCGCACCTGCTCGTGCAGGTCCTCGCCCTCCAGGACGCGGCGGCGCTCGCCGTAGATGACCTCGCGCTGGCTGTTGAGGACCTCGTCGTACTTCAGGACGTTCTTACGCGTCTCGAAGTTCTGGGTCTCGACCTGCGACTGGGCCGACGCGATCGCGCGCGTCACCATCTTGTTCTCGATCGGCACGTCGTCGGGCACGTTCGCCATCGACATGACGCGCTCGACCATCTGCGCCTTGAACAGCCGCATCAGGTCGTCGCCCAGCGACAGGTAGAAGCGGGACTCGCCCGGGTCGCCCTGACGGCCGGAACGGCCGCGCAGCTGGTTGTCGATGCGGCGCGACTCGTGCCGCTCGGTGCCCAGCACGTACAGCCCGCCGAGCGCCTTGACCTCTTCGAACTCGGCCTTCACGGCCGCCTCCGCGCGCTTGAGCGCGGCGGGCAGGGCGTGCGCCCACTCCTCGATGTGCTCTTCCGGGTCCAGGCCCTGCTGGCGCAGCTCCGCCTCGGCGAGGTCGTCCGGGTTTCCGCCGAGCTTGATGTCGGTACCGCGGCCGGCCATGTTCGTGGCGACCGTGACGGCGCCGCGGCGGCCGGCCTGGGCGACGATCGAAGCCTCGCGCTCGTGCTGCTTGGCGTTGAGCACCTCGTGCGGGACGCCCCGCTTGGAGAGCTGCTGCGAGAGGTACTCGGACTTCTCGACCGAGGTGGTGCCGACGAGGATCGGCTGACCCTTCTCGTGCTTCTCCGCGATGTCGTCGACGACGGCGGCGAACTTCGCGACCTCGGTCCGGTAGATCAGGTCCGGCTGGTCCTTGCGGACCATCGCCCGGTTGGTCGGGATCGGGACCACACCGAGCTTGTAGATCTGGTGGAACTCGGCGGCCTCGGTCATGGCCGTACCGGTCATGCCGGACAGCTTGCTGTAGAGGCGGAAGAAGTTCTGCAGGGTGATCGTGGCGAGGGTCTGGTTCTCGTCCTTGATGTCCACCCCTTCCTTCGCCTCGATCGCCTGGTGCATGCCCTCGTTGTAGCGGCGGCCGGCGAGGATGCGGCCGGTGTGCTCGTCGACGATCATGACTTCGCCGTCGATGACGACGTAGTCCTTGTCCTTCTTGAACAGTTCCTTCGCCTTGATGGCGTTGTTCAGGTAGCCGACGAGCGGGGTGTTCACCGACTCGTAGAGGTTCTCGATGCCGAGCCAGTCCTCGACCTTGGCGACACCGGCCTCGTGGATGCCGACCGTGCGCTTCTTCTCGTCGACCTCGTAGTCGCCGGTCTCCTCGATGCCCTTGAGGGGCTGGCCGGCCTCACCCTTGGTCAGACGGGTGACCAGCTTGGCGAAGTCGGCGTACCACTTGGTGGCCTGGTCGGCGGGACCCGAGATGATCAACGGGGTACGGGCCTCGTCGACCAGGATCGAGTCGACCTCGTCGACCACGGCGAAGTTGTGGCCGCGCTGGACCAGCTCGTCCTTCGACCACGCCATGTTGTCGCGCAGGTAGTCGAAGCCGAACTCGTTGTTCGTTCCGTACGTGATGTCGCAGTTGTACTGCTCGCGGCGCTGGGCCGGAGACATGTTCGCCAGGATGCAGCCGACCTCCAGGCCGAGGAACTTGTGCACCCGGCCCATCAGCTCGGAGTCGCGCTCGGCGAGGTAGTCGTTCACCGTGATCAGGTGGACGCCCTTGCCGGACAGCGCGTTCAGGTAGGCGGGCAGCGTGCCGACGAGGGTCTTGCCCTCACCGGTCTTCATCTCGGCGACGTAGCCGAGGTGCAGCGCCGCGCCGCCCATGATCTGAACGTCGTAGTGCCGCTGACCGAGGACCCGCTTGGCGGCCTCGCGGACGGTCGCGAACGCCTCGGGCAGCAGGTCGTCCAGGCTCTCGCCGTCCTGGTAGCGCTGCTTGTACTCGTCCGTGAGCGCACGCAACTCGGCGTCGGAGAGGTTGACGAAGTCCTCTTCGATGGAGTTGACCTGGTCCGCGATGCGGTGCAGTTTGCGCAGGATCTTGCCTTCGCCTGCACGCATGAGCTTGTTGAAGACGGACACCGAGGTTTGTCTCCTTGCCGGTCGGGCCTGGCACTGGTTCGTACACGGGCACGGAGGGTGGGCCCCACCGCAACGGCCATCGTAAGCGAGGACGTGGTCGCGTCGGGAGGTCCGCCGCATCCCGCAGGGCACGGGCGCCCGGAATGAGAACGTACGAGGGGCCTGGAAGGTGCCGGTGTCCCGGACACTCTTCCCCCAAAACTGTTCGCCCGGCGCGCCCCGGCACCGCAGAATCCGTCTATGGAGCCCACGACACTGCACACGGCCCGGCTGTACCTGCGCCCCTTCGTCCCGTCGGACGAGGAAGAGGTGTACGCGGCCGTACAAGATCCCGACATCCAGCGCTGGACCATGGTCCCCTCGCCCTACGAACGCGAGCACGCGCACGGCTTCGTCAGCGAGAGCGTCCCGGACGGCTGGCGCGAGGACACGGCGTACAGCTTCGCGGTCCGCCTCGGGCAGGACGGCCCGCTCGTCGCGGCCGTCGGCGTGCACGTGCGCGGCCCCGGCATGTACGAGATCGGCTACTGGGCCGCCAAGGAGCACCGGGGCAACGGCTACATGGTCGAGGCCGTCGCCGCCGTCTCCCGCTGGGCCTTCACGGAGGTGGGCGCCGTCCGCCTCGAATGGCGGGCCGAGGTCGGCAACGCGGGCTCCCGGGCCGTCGCGGAGAAGACCGGCTTCCGCTTCGAGGGCGTCCTGCGGGCGGCCGTGCACCGGGCCGGCACCGCCCGCGACTCCTGGGTGGGCTCCCTACTGCCCTCGGACCTCGGCCTGACCCCCTCGCTGCCGTACCTGCCCGCTGTCAGTGGCGCCGCCTAGGCTGCGGCCCATGACCACCGCAGCCGCCGCTTCCCTGTCCGCCGACGAAGCCCGTCGGATCGCCCTGCGTGCGCAGGGCTTCCTGGGGGCGCCCGACCGACGCGGTGGGGTACGGGGCGTCCTGCGCCACCTGGGCGCCGTCCAGCTGGACACGATCTCCGTACTGGCCCGCTCGCACGAACTCGTCCCGTACGCACGCCTGGGCGCGGTGGGCCGCACGGCCGTCGAGTCGGCGTACTGGTCGGACCGGCACGCCTTCGAGTACTGGTCGCACGCCGCCTGCATCCTGCCCATCGAGGAATGGCCGCACTTCGCGTTCCGGCGCCGGGCCCGCCGGGCCCGCGGCCACCGGTGGCACGTCCTCCAGGACAAGGAGCGCTCGACGCGGGCGGTACTGGACCGGCTCAAGGCCGACGGCCCGCTGACCTCGACCGAGCTGGGCGGCGCCAAGAACGGCGGCGAGTGGTTCGAGTGGTCCGAGACCAAGATCGCGGTGGAATGGCTGCTGGACACCGGCGAGGTGGTCTGCGCCGAACGCCGCGGCTGGAAGCGGGTCTACGACCTCCCGGAGCGGGCCGTCCCGGACGCGCTGCTCCACGACGACCTCGACGACCGCGAGTGCCTGCGCCGCCTGGTGGCGCTGGCCGGCCAGAGCCTGGGCGTGGGCACCCGTGCCGACATCGCGGACTACCACCGCCTGGCGGGCGCGCAGGTAGACGCGGTGATCGCCGACTCCGGCCTGGTCCCGGTCGAGGTCGAAGGCTGGGGGAAGCCGGCCTGGGCCGACCCGGCCGCGCTGGCGACGGTCCCGCGCGGGCGCCACCGCACCACCCTGCTCTCCCCCTTCGACTCCCTGGTGTGGGACCGGCCGCGCACGGAGCGGATCTTCGGCTTCACGCACCGGCTGGAGGCGTACGTCCCCAAGCCCCAGCGGATACACGGGTACTTCGCGATGCCGCTGTTGGCGGGCGGCCGGCTCCAGGGCCGCGTCGACCCGGCCCGCGAGGGGAGCACCCTGGTGGCCCGGCAGCTGTCCCTGACCACCCTCGGCGCGGCCCGCCCCATGGCCGAGGCACTGCGCGAGGCGGCCGACTGGGTCGGCTGCGACGCGATCCGCATCGAGCGCACGGGCTCGCCCGAGGAGGCGTCCGCCGTCGCCGCGGAGCTGGCCGCGCTCTGACGGGTAGGCGCCGGGAGCCCGACACGGGGACGACCGGGGATCGGTGGGGAGGGGCGGGGAGGGGCGGGGAGGGGCGGGGAGCGGAGGGAAGGGGTCAGCGGATTTCGAGGATCTTTTCCCGCATCGCGTAGACCACGGCCTCCATCCTGGAGTGCAGCTGGAGCTTCTCCAGGATGTTGCGGACGTGGTTCTTGACGGTGTTCTCCGAGATGAACAGCTCCTTCGCGATATCGCGGTTGTTCATCCCGGTCGCCACGAGCTTGAGCACTTCCAGCTCCCGGTCCGTCAGTCGCGGCGCCGGTACCAAACGCCGCTCGTCCGTCCGCTGGATCATCGACTTGAATTCCGTCAGCAGCTTCGACGCCATGGACGGACTGATCTGGGACTGTCCGTCCGCCACCGCGCGGATCGCCGTCGCCACCTCGTCGGTCGAGATTTCCTTCAGGAGGTATCCGGTGGCGCCCGCCTTGATCGCGTCGTAGAGGTCCGCCTCCTCGTCGCTGATCGTCAGCATGATGATCTTCGCGGAGGGGGCCACCTCCTTGATCGACGTACAGGCCTCGATACCCCCGCGCCGCGGCATCCGTACGTCCATCAGCACGATGTCCGGCAGCAGGTCCGCCGCCTTGTCCACCGCCTCCGCCCCGTCCCCGGCCTCGCCGACGACCTGGATGTCCTCCTCCTGCGCGAGGACGATCTCCAGCCCGCGCCGGAACAGGGCGTGGTCGTCGACGACGAGCACCCGGATCGGCTCGCCGCCCTCGTCACCGCGCTCCGGCCCGAAGCTGTCCGCCATCGTTCCTCCCCCTGCATGTGCCGACCTGCCGGGCCAACCGGAGCGGGTAGCCCGCCGGTTGACTGCCCGCCATGATTCCATGCCCGCGCCATCGGGCGGGGAGCCTGCGAGGACCACGTGGCCTATACGAGTCATACGGAAGCCCCCGGAGGCGCTGCTGCGCCCCGGGGGCAGTTCACCGAAAATTCAGGACGCGGCGTCAGCCGCCGAGCGCCCCGCCCGCCCCTGCGCCGGGCTCACCGGAGCTGGAGGCCTGATCGGAGTTGAGGTGGATCACGCCGTAGTCGTAGCCGTGACGCCGGTAGACGACGCTCGGCATCTTGGTGTCGGAGTCGACGAACAGGTAGAAGTCGTGGCCGACCAGCTCCATCTCGTACAGAGCCTGGTCGAGTGACATGGGTGCGGCCGAGTGCGTCTTCTCGCGGACGATGAGGGGGCCTTCGCCCTGTACCTCCAGCGACCCGATCCGAGTGGTCGGGATCTCGTCCGCCTTCTCCTCCTTGAACGGCTCGCCGTTCACGTTCAGCTCGGCCACGCCCGGCACCACGTCGGCGACCTCTGCCGCCGAGAGCCGGCCGTTGCCCCGGCGGGTGTAGCGCTTGTCGTGCTGCTTGCGCAGCCGGGCCTCCAGCTTGTCCTGTGCCAGGTCGAGCGCCGCGTACGGGTCGGCGGCTGCGGCCTCGGCACGGATCACCGGGCCCCGCGAACGCAGGGTGATCTCCACGCGGTCGGAACGGTCGGCCTGACGCGGGTTGTGCTCCTTGGACACCTCGACGTCCAAGCTGATCACCTTGGCGTCGAGCTTCTGGATCCGCTCCGGATTCAGCTTCTCGGCCACGTGCTTGCGGAACCGCTCGGGCACCTCGGTCTTGCGGCCCTTGACGACGATGTCCACGCAGAACTCCGTTCCCGGATAGCTCCGCCTCACGGGGCGAAGCGTCTCCCTTTCGCACCAGGCTCCGGTGAACACCGGAGCCTCGGACTTGGCGACTTCCACCTCCTCCTCCCCCATCGGCTAGGTCTACACCCCACCGACTTCGGAGTCGAGAGACAGCCTCTGACACGAAGATTCAAAAACGCCGAAACGTGCGGTCCGATGCGTGGGTGCCAGGTCTCGCCAGTTCCTTACAACCGAACATATCTCTCCCTGCCGGTTGTCGGCACCCGCTACCGGAACGTACCTCCGTTCAGGTGGCCATTCACTCTTACTACCTGCAACGATGCGCCTTCCCCTCCAGTTCCAAATCTATTCACAAGATTGTTGGTCTGTACGGGTTGTCGACCGGATTCGTACGAAGGAGTCCCTCGGCGCGGCCACCACGGCAGCCCCCACGACCGGTCCGATCGACGCGGCACGCACCGCCCGGGCGGCCTCCACGAGCGTGGCCCCCGTGGTGATCAGGTCGTCCACCAGCACGATCCGCGCCCCCGCCGTCACCCGGGCCGCGCCACGGCACGCCCCCAGGGCCCCGGTGAGGTTCTCCCGGCGCTGCCGGGCCCCCAGGCCCGCCTGATCGGCCACCGGCCGGACGTGGCGCAGTACGGGCGCCACGCGGGCGGGCACACCGGCCCGCCGCAGCCGCGCCGCAGCCGCCAGGGCGATCCTGCGTGCCGGATCGTGTCCGCGCGCCCGGACCTGCCGCCGCGCCGAAGGCACCGGGACGATGGCCCACCCGCCCGCCGCCGCGGCCCCCGCGCGGACGGCCGCCGCCAGTGCGGCCCCGAGCGGCCCGGCCAGGGGGAGCGCCCCGCGCTCCTTGTGGGCCAGTACGACCTGCCGTACGGCGTCCTCGTACACCGCGCCCGCATGCACCTGCGGCAGCCCCTCGGGCGCCGGGGACGGTCGTACACGGCCCGCCGCGGCCCCGCTCAGCGCCCCCGCGCAGCCCGCGCACAGCAGTACCCGGGAGGCCCCGCAGCCGGCGCAGTCGACCGGCAGGACCAGCCCGGCGAGCTCCTGCCACCACCCCCGCATGTCCACACTGTGCCGGGCGGGCCGAGCGGCCCGCCACCCCTGTGGACAACGCCGCCGGCAGGCCCGCCGGCAACGGAAGGCCGCGGCGGGCCGGGACGGGCCGCGGCCTTCCGTTGCCGGCGGGCCGCGGCGGGCCGGGACGGGCCGGGACGGGCCGGGGCGGGCCGCGGCGGGCCGGGGCGGGCCGCGGCGGGCCGGGGCGGGCCGGGGCGGGCCGGGGCGGGAAGGTCAGCCGGGGTAGACCGGGGCCCGGCCCGCCGCTGCCACCGTGCGCCACTGCGCCCCCGGCGGCAGCCACACGATCCCGTCCTCGTCCGAGTACGCGACCACCGGCTTCTTCTCGTCCTCCGTCGCCGCCACCGCGACCAGCCCGGTGGCTCCGGGCAGGCTCGCCGCGACCATCGAACCGTCCGCCAGCATGTACCGGGCCTGCACGACCCCGCCGCTCTCCCGGCCCACCACCAGCAGCCGGCCGCGCGGCGCCCAGCTCAACGCCGTCACGTTCGCCATCTGCGGGGCCGCCGGACGCAGCTCGCGCACGGACACCGCAGCCTTGTCCCCCTTGCCCTCCGGCCGCTCGATCCGGCCGATGTACAGGTTCTTGCGGCTCTCCTTCAGCACCAGCAGCCCGATCCGCACCCCGTCCGGGGACACCTTCAGCGCGGTGATCCGGCCGCCGTCGAGCCCGGCCACGTCGATCTTCTGCGGGGTTCCGGTGCCGCCCGGAACCCGCCACAGCCCCGGGTTCTGCTGGTCCTGGTCCGCGATCCACAGGTCGCCCGCCGCGTCCCAGCTGGGCGCGCCCAGCCCGTCCGGCTTGTTGCCCTTGCCGGTCAGCACCGGCTGCGGCATGGGTCCGGCGGTCGTCAGGTTGACCAGGTACAGCCCGTGCCCGTCCTCGGAGACCACCGCCGCGCGCTTCTCGTCGTACGACACGGCCGCGGAGCCGACCTTGAACCCGGGGGGCGTGGACAGCGGCCCCGGCACCGGCTCCGGCCGGTACTGCTGGTCCTCACTGGTGATGTCGAGCTTCATCCGCACGAGCCGGCTCTCGCCGTCCACGTAGTACTGGTACTCGGGACTGGGCGGCCGGTGCGCGATCGCCGCCGCTGCCGCCTCGGTCACGGAGCACAGCGAGGACCGGTCGGAGCGCAACAGCTCGACCCGGGCCAACTTGGAGGCCGTCAGGTCCTGCACGGTGTACAGGAGTTGCGCGGCCATCTTCTGGCACTGGGGCTGCGCGACGTTGTCCGCCTTGTCGTTGAGCGGCACCCGCAGCGCGTTCTGGCCGTCGTACGCGAGGGATTTGGTGCCCTCCCGCAGCTCCGTGCCCGCGGGGAAGCTCGAAGTGACCACCGGACCCAGCCACTTGGACGGCCCCGCCAACAGCGACTGCACGGTCTGCGTGGTGGGGTCCATCCGCGAATCGGGGTCGCTGCGCTGGCGCACGTACACGGGATCGGCCACCAGCGTGCCGCCCGCGAAGTAGTACTTGTTGACCGGCATGTAGATGCGCTGGAAGTCCGACTCGCTGAGCACGAGGCTGCTCGGCGGCGTCGCGATCCGCCACTGCTTGTTCTCCTGGACCAGCTGGAGGTACTCCTCGTAGCGCCCGCCCGTGGTCTCCGGCTGGTACGCGCTGCGCTCGTCCACCGTCGCGAGCTTCTTGCCGGTCATCTTGTAGCGGGGGACCGCGGGGTCCTTCTCCCCCTGGACCGAGAACCGGTCGATGCCCGCGGAGAGCACCGTGACCGCCGAACCGGGCTTCCAGTTCTTCGCCGCCTCCTCGGTGAGGTACTTGCGGGCGGTCTGCAGCTGCGGGTCGTCGCTGGTCATGGCCTCCAGGAAGCCGTCGACGATGTCGGCCGGACCGGCCTTGTCGGCCGGCGGCACGCCGAACACGCGGACCTGCGAGTCGACCCCCTGCGAGGCCCGTACCTCGCGGATCTCCCCGTGGTCGGGCATGGAGGCGCAGCCGGCCAGCAGCAGTCCTGCCGCGCCGAAGGCGTACGCCCGCAGCGACCGCCACCGGCGGCGACGGCCTTCCCTGCCTACCCGTGCGGGCTCAGCGTCCACCTGCTCCATCCTCCTGTGCTGCCTCGTCAGCCTCGTCAGCCGCGGCGGCCGCGGCGGCCCGGTCGGCTTGGGTCCGGTCGGCTGCCGCCTGGTCGGCCGGGCGGGCCACGACGCGGGCCCCGTTGCCCGGAAGGGCCGTCGGGTCCGCCGGCACCGGCACCGCCCCGGCGACCGCCGACCGGGGCGGTATGGGCGAACGGTCGGGCCGGCCCGGAGCCCGGGGCTCCGTCGGGGCCGCCCCGGAGCCCGCCGCGTCGGCCGCGGCCCTGGCCCGGTTGGCGCGGGAATCCTCCGGCTCCAGCGGGATCGGGGACCCCCTCAGCGGCTCGTCGGCGGTCCGCGGCAGCGTCAGCCGGAACTGCGAACCGCCGCCCGGCTCGCCCCAGGCCTGGAGCCAGCCGCCGTGCAGCCGGGCGTCCTCCACCGCGATCGACAGGCCGAGGCCGGTGCCGCCAGTGGTGCGGGCGCGGGCCGGGTCGGCCCGCCAGAAGCGGTTGAAGACGCGGGTGGCCTCACCGGGCTTGAGCCCGACGCCGTAGTCGCGCACGGCGACCGCGACGGCCCCGCCCGCGGACGCGAGCCGGACCACCACGTCACGGCCCTCGCCGTGCTCCACGGCGTTGACGACGAGGTTGCGCAGCACCCGCTCCACGCGCCGGGAGTCGGCCTCGGCTATGACGGGCTGGGTGTCGCCCAGCACCCGGATCCGGGTGCCCTTGTGCTCGGCGAGCGGCTCGGCGCCGTCGATGACCCGGCGTACGACCTCCCGCAGGTCGATCGGTTCGGCCTCCAGGGCCGCCGCCCCCGCGTCGAACCGGCTGATCTCCAGCAGGTCCGCGAGCAGCGACTCGAAACGGTCGAGCTGCCCGGCGAGCAGCTCGGCGGAGCGCGCCGTGATCGGGTCGAAGTCGACCCGGGCGTCGTGGATGACGTCGGCTGCCATCCGTACGGTCGTGAGCGGCGTCCGCAGCTCGTGCGAGACGTCGGAGACGAACCGGCGCTGCATCCGGGACAGGTCCTCCAGCTGCTGGATCTTGAGCTGGAGGTTTTGCGCCATCTTGTTGAAGGCCTCGCCCAGACGGGCGATGTCGTCCTCGCCGGTGACCTTCATCCGCTCCTGGAGCCGCCCGGCGGAGAGCCGCTCGGCGATCCCGGCGGCCATCCGCACGGGCGTCACGACCTGGCGCACGACGAGCCAGGCGATGGCACCGAGCAGGACGACCACGAACACGCCGGCCGTGGCGATGGTGACCTTGATCAGGTTGAGGGACTCCTCCTCCTGCGTGAGCGGGAAGAGGTAGTACAGGTCGTACGGGTCCCCGTTGATGTCGGTGAGCCGCTTGCCCACGACCAGCGCGGGCTCCGGCGCCTTGTCCCCGGCCCCGGCGGTGTACCGGATCTGGGAGAAGGTCTTGAAGGTCCCGGTGGCGTGGTTGACGGCACGGCGCAGCCCCGCCGGGACGCTCGCCGTCGGATCCACGTTGCCGGAGGCACGGGCACCCTTGACGCCCGAGACGGGGGGCCCGCCCGGCTGCCCGCCCGCGCCGGGGCCGGCGCCGAGCGCGACCACCTCGAAGGCGGTCTGGCCGCCACTGGCGAGCTGCTTGACCAGCGAGTTCATCCAGGTACTGGCGTCCCGCCCGACCTTGTTGTCGGTGGCGTCGGGTCCGTCCACCGTGGAGGGGGTGTTGGCCTTCTCCTGTGCGACCGCGAACCCGCCCGCCGCCTGGCTCTGGGCGGCCTCCTCCTTGGCGTCGAGGAGCCCCTTACTGACCTGAGCGATCACGACGAAGCCGAGCGCGAGGACCACGGCGAGCGACATCAGCAGCGTGGCGGCGACCACCCGCAGCTGGATGTTGCGCCGCCACAGCCGGATAGCCGGAAGCAACGGTCGTCGTACGAGGCGTACCAACAACCGCAGCACAGGGCCACCGGGTGCTCCGTCCTGCAGCAGCCGGCCGCCCCACAGGGCCCCCCAGCGCGGGCCGCGCCGGGGCCTACCGGGCTGCACGTCAGCTCGGTCCGGCCTTGTAGCCGACACCACGCACCGTCACGACGATCTCGGGGCGCTCCGGGTCCTTCTCGACCTTGGAGCGCAACCGCTGCACGTGCACGTTGACCAGACGGGTGTCCGCCGCGTGCCGGTAGCCCCAGACCTGCTCCAACAGCACCTCGCGGGTGAAGACCTGCCAGGGCTTGCGGGCGAGCGCGACCAGCAGGTCGAACTCGAGCGGGGTCAGGGCAATGGAGACCCCGTCCCGCTTGACCGAGTGCCCGGCCACGTCGATGACCAGGTCACCGATGGCCAGCTGCTCGGGGGCGGGCTCCTCCGACCGGCGCAGGCGGGCCCGGATGCGGGCCACCAGCTCCTTCGGCTTGAACGGCTTGACGATGTAGTCGTCGGCACCGGACTCCAGGCCCACCACGACGTCGACCGTGTCGCTCTTCGCGGTGAGCATGACGATCGGTACGCCGGACTCGGCCCGGATCAGCCTGCACACCTCTATGCCGTCCCTTCCGGGCAGCATGAGGTCGAGCAGCACCAGGTCCGGCTTCGCCTCCCGGAAGGCAGCAAGTGCCTTGTCACCGTCCGCTACGAACGACGGCTCAAAACCTTCTCCACGCAGCACAATGCCGAGCATCTCGGCCAGCGCGGTGTCGTCGTCGACGACAAGGACGCGTCCCTTCATGGTTGACATCATCCCATTAGCTAATCGTTACCTGGCGGTGAGCTGTCCCACAGCCAAAAGGGCTGGAAATCGCCCCTCCGACCTGCGTGGAGATCAGGCCGACCAGTCTGCACCGGATCCGGGCGACAATTGAAGGTACGGGCTGCCGGAGATCCGGGGGGACGGCCGGTCCGTTCAACGTTCCCACGTGGCACGATGACAGGCGACCAGCGCCCCCGCCGCAGCAGGTGCACGTGAAGGAGCGACGATGAACGACTCTCCGGGCTGGGCTACGCCCGGACCCTCCCCGTCCGACGGCGAACAGCCGGGCGCGTCCGACGGTCGGAGCGGCGGCGAGGGTACGCAGACGCCCGCCGGCGGACAGAAGTGGTCCGCCGAGCAGCCGCCCCCCGGTGCGGGTCTCCCCCCGGACGGGATCTGGGGCGGGTCGAGCCCCGCCACCCCGCAGCCTCCGCACGCCCCGCAGCCGCTGCAGCCGCAGCCGGGTGCGGGCTGGGGATCGTACGGGGGCCCCCAGGGCGGCCAGTACGGATACCCGGGCGGTGCCGGCCAGTGGGGCAAGCCCCCGGCCGCCAAGCCCGGCGTGATCCCGCTGCGCCCGCTGGACATGGGCGAGGTCCTCGACGGCGCGGTCAGCACCATGCGCAGCCACTGGCGCTCGGTCCTGTCGATCACCCTGGTAGTGGCCACCGTCATCCAGGTCATCAACGTGATCGTGCAGAAGTACGCGTTCGCCGACCTGGCCGTCACCTCGGACCCGGACGCCGACCTCCAGGACGTCCTCGATGCCCTCAGCGGCACCATGACGGCCCTGCTCGCAGAGGGCTTCATCCAGATCATCGGGACCATCCTGGCGACCGCCATGCTCACGATGATCTTCAGCCGTGCCGTGCTCGGCCAGCGCTCCACGATCGGTGGAGCCTGGCGCGAGGCCCGCCCCCAGCTGCTCCGTCTGCTCGGGCTGACCTTCCTGATCACCCTCGCCGCAGTCGCACTCGTCTCCGTGCTGATCCTGCCCGGCATCGCCCTGAGCAGCATCGGCATCGGCGTCCTCGGCGGCCTCGCCTCCCTGCCGCTCCTCATCTGGCTCGGGATCAAGTTCAGCCTGGCCTCACCCGCGCTGATGCTGGAGAAGAGCAGCGTCATCGGCGCGCTCCGACGCTCCTCGAAGCTCGTCCAGGGCTCCTGGTGGCGCATCTTCGGCATCACCGCCCTCACAGGCCTCATCACTGCTTTCGTCTCGGCCGTCATCGTCTGGCCGCTGACCGCCATCGGACTGGTCTTCGGACTCGCCGACGGCGGACCGGAGGCCCTGCAGAACGGCACCGCCGCCACCGGGTGGGTACCGCTCGTCTTCTCGGGAATCGGCGCGATCATCGCGCAGACCATCACCATGCCGATGCAGTCGGGCGTCACCGTGATGCTGTACGTCGACCAGCGCATCCGGCGCGAGGCCCTCGACCTGGAGCTCGCCCGGGCGGCGGGCCTGGAGAACTACGGTACGAACGCGGCGACGACGCCGCCGGCCGGAGGCTGATGCATCGATGATGAGCACGGGGGGCCTCATCACACACGCCGTGGCGCTGCTGCCAACCGGGCAGACACCGCCGGTGACGACACCGCGCGACCCCGCCCGCGAGGCGGCCGAACGCGAACTGTCCAAACCGCTGTACCACCAGAACGACCCCGGCCTGCTCCAGCGCGCCCTGGACCGCTTCTGGGAATGGGTCGGCAACCTCTTCGACCACGCCTCGGGCGCCACCCCCGGCGGCACGCTCGGCCTGGTCGCCATCGCCGCCCTGGTCGTCCTGGCCGTCGCCGCCCTGTGGTGGCGGCTCGGCTCCCCCCGCCGCGCCGCCACCGGCGCCGCCACCCTGTTCGACGACGCCGTACGCAGCGCCGCCGACCACCGCGCCGCCGCCGACGCCCACGCCGCCGCGGGCCGCTGGACCGAAGCCGTCCAGGAGCGCATGCGGGCCGTCGTCCGCTCCCTGGAGGAACGCACCCTCCTGGACCCGCGCCCGGGCCGCACCGCCGACGAGGCGGCGGCCGAAGCCTCCGTCTCCCTCCCGGACCAGGCCGGGGAGCTGCGCGCCGCTGCCCGCACCTTCGACGACGTCACGTACGGCGGCCGCCCCGGCGACAGCGACATGTACGCCCGCCTGCGCGCCCTCGACCTGACCCTGACCCGCACGAAGCCGCTCCTGACGGGACCCCCGGCATGACCGCCCCCACCCCGGACCCGTCGACCCCTGCGGCGGACGAGACCTCCGGCGCAGCCACCTCGATACCGGGCCCGCCAACCGCCCCTGCGCCCACCGCAGCCCCACAGACCCCCCTGAGCGCCCCCATCACTGCCTCAGGAGCCGCACAGACCCCCCCGACCCCGCCGGTCACCGGCACGGCCACCCCGGCCGACCCCGGCCCGTCCCCAGCGCCCCACCCTCCCCGCACGAGCACCCCGGGCGCAGCCACCGCCCACCCCTCGCTCACCCCCGGCGTGACGTCGCCCGCCGTACCCGGCCCGGCCGCAGCCGCACCCCCCGGCACGCCCCGCACGAGCACCCCGGGCCCCGGCCGGTCCACCTCGGCCGCAGCCACCGCCCACCGCCCGCTCACCGCCGGAGGCATCTGGCTCCGGGCGCGCGGCTTCCTCATCGCCCTCGGGATCCTGCTCGCCGCCGCCGTGACCCTTGCCGCCCTCGGCTCCGGCAGCCGGCACGGCTACCTCGACCCCCGCTCCGCCGACCCGGACGGCAGCCGGGCCGTCGCCGAGCTGCTCCAGGCCCGCGGGGTCACCATCCGCGTCGTCACCACCGCCCGCGAGGCCGCCGCCGCGGCCGGCCCCGGCACCACCCTGCTCGTCACCGACCCCGACCGACTCGCAGACGGCCAGCGCCGCGCCATCCGTTCCGCCATCGACCTCTCCGGCGGTCGCACCGTCCTGCTCGCCCCCGGCGGCCTCGGACTTTCCGACCTGGTCCCCGCCGCACGCACCCAGGGCTACGCCCCCGATCAGGACCTGGACCCCGGCTGCACCCTGCCCGCCGCCGTCTCCGCGGGCCGCGCCGCGACCGGCGGCGGCCACCGGTACGCCAGCAGTGCCGGAACCGCCTGCTACCCCAGCGGCGGCCACCCCACCCTCCTCGTCCTCCCCTCGGGCACCCCCGGCGGTGACACGGTCCTCCTCGGCTCCGAGGAGCTCCTGCTCAACAAGGAACTGGCCGACGGGGGCAACGCCTCCCTCGCCCTCCAACTCCTCGGCTCCCGCCCCGACCTCGTCTGGTACCTGCCTTCCCTCACCGAGGTCCAGGATGAGGACCCCGGCCACGAGAAGACCCTCCTGCAGCTCGTCCCGCGCGGCTGGAGCTGGGCCCTCCTCCAGCTCTTCGTGGCTGCCGTCCTCGCCGCCCTCTGGCGCGCCCGCCGGCTCGGTCCCCTGGTCACCGAGAAACTGCCGGTCGTCATCCGCGCCTCCGAGGCCGCCGAGGGCCGCGCCCGCCTCTACCGCAAGGCCGGCGCGCGCGACCGCGCCGCGACCGTACTGCGCGCCGCGTCCCGTGAACGTCTGGCCGCCCTGGTCGGCGTAGCGCCCTCGCACTCCCACGATCCCGCGGCCCTGGTTCCCGCCGTGTCCGCCCGCCTCACGGACCCGGGCACGGACCTGACCGCCCTCCTCTTCGGCACCACACCCGCCGACGACGCGGCACTCGTCGCGCTCGCCGACCACCTCGACGCCCTCGAAAGAGAGGTCCGCACCTCATGACGGCCACCACGGACAGCGCCCGCTCCTCGCTGGAGGCGATCCGCACCGAGATCGGGAAGGCCGTCGTCGGCCAGGACTCGGCCGTCACCGGTCTCGTCGTCGCACTCCTGTGCCGCGGCCACGTCCTCCTCGAAGGCGTACCCGGCGTCGCCAAGACCCTCCTCGTACGGGCCCTCGCCGCCTCCCTCGCCCTCGACACCAAGCGCGTCCAGTTCACCCCGGACCTGATGCCCAGCGATGTCACCGGCTCCCTGGTCTACGACGCCCGCACCGCCGAGTTCTCCTTCCAGAACGGCCCGGTCTTCACCAACCTCTTCCTGGCGGACGAGATCAACCGCACGCCGCCCAAGACCCAGTCCTCGCTCCTGGAGGCCATGGAGGAGCGTCAGGTCACCGTCGACGGCACCCCGCGCGCCCTCCCGGACCCCTTCCTCGTCGCCGCCACCATGAACCCGGTCGAGTACGAGGGCACGTACCCCCTCCCGGAAGCCCAGCTGGACCGCTTCCTCCTCAAGCTCACCGTGCCCCTGCCCTCGCGGCAGGACGAGATCGGCGTCCTGACCCGGCACGCGGCCGGGTTCGACCCGCGCGACCTCCAGGCCGCCGGTCTGCGCCCGGTCGCCGGCGCGTCCGAGCTCGAAGCCGCCCGCGACGCCGTCGCCAAGGTGTCCGTCTCCCCGGAGATCGCCGGGTACGTGGTCGACATCTGCCGGGCCACCCGCGAGTCGCCGTCCCTCACCCTCGGCGTCTCCCCGCGCGGCGCGACCGCCCTGCTGGCCACCTCCCGCGCCTGGGCCTGGCTCACCGGACGCGACTACGTCACCCCCGACGACGTCAAGGCCCTCGCCCTGCCCACCTTGCGCCACCGCGTCCAACTCCGCCCGGAGGCCGAGATGGAGGGGGTCACGGCCGACGCCGTCGTCACCGCGATCCTGTCCCACGTCCCCGTCCCGCGCTGATGGCTCTCACCGGACGCGCCGCCCTGCTGGCGGCCCTCGGCAGCCTGCCCGTCGGCATCCTCGAACCGACCTGGACGGGGATGCTGGCGGTCAACGGAACCCTCGCCCTCGCCTGCGCCGTCGACTACGCCCTGGCGGCGCCCGTCCGCACCCTCACCCTCACCCGTTCGGGCGATACCTCGGTCCGCCTCGGCGACCCGGCGGAGGTCCACCTGACGGTCACGAACCCCAGCACGCGCATGCTCCGGGCCCGTATCCGCGACGCCTGGCCGCCCAGCAGCTGGCTCCCCGGCACCGAAGCCGCCGCCTCCCGCCACACCGTGACGGTCCCGGCCGGCGAACGCCGCCGGATCACCACTCGGCTGCGCCCCACCCGCCGCGGAGACCGGCGGGCCGACCGCGTGACGATCCGTTCGTACGGTCCGTTCGGCCTGCTGTCCCGCCAGGGCACCCACACCGTCCCTTGGACGGTCCGTGTCCTGCCGCCCTTCACCAGCCGCAAGCACCTCCCCTCGCGGCTGGCCCGGCTGCGCGAACTGGACGGCCGCACGAGCGTCCTGACCCGCGGCGAGGGCACCGAGTTCGACAGCCTGCGCGATTACGTACCCGGCGACGACACCCGCTCGATCGACTGGCGTGCCACGGCCCGCCAGGACAAGGTCGCGGTCCGCACCTGGCGCCCGGAACGCGACCGGCACATCCTGATCTGCCTGGACACCGGCCGCACCTCCGCGGGCCGCGTGGGCGACGCCCCCCGCCTGGATTCGGCGATGGACGCGGCCCTGCTCCTGGCCGCCCTGGCGACCCGCGCGGGCGACCGCGTGGACCTGCTGGCCCACGACCGCCGCCCGCGTGCCCAGGTCCAGGGCCGCTCGGCCGCAGACGTCCTCCCGGCCTTCGTGAACGCCATGGCCACACTGGAACCGGAGCTCGTCGAAACCGACGCCCGCACCCTGGTCTCCACCGTCCTGCGCCATGCCCCCCGCAGGTCCCTGGTGGTCCTCCTGACGAGCCTGGACGCAGCCCCGATGGAAGAAGGCCTGCTCCCCCTCCTCCCCCGCCTCACACAGCGCCACACGGTCGTACTGGCCTCGGTGGCCGACCCCCACATCGCGGAGATGGCGAACTCCCGCGGCACGCTCGACGCGGTCTACGAGGCCGCGGCCGGCGCCCAGTCCCTGGCGGTACGCCGGCGCACTGCGGAGCAGCTCACCCGCCACGGAGTCCACGTGGTCGACGCCACCCCGGACACCCTGGCGCCCGCCCTGGCGGACGCCTACCTCGCCTTGAAAGCCGCGGGCCGCCTCTGACGCTGGGCAGGCTCAGCGATTGAGGTCGACCAAGGCCACACCGTGGCCTCCGTACGCCTTCGGCTCAACGGTGGCCACGAACGAGTCAGCCCCCACTCGGCACGTGACGCGTGGATCAGAGCGGGCATCTGCCGGTTGCCGGAAAAGGCCAGCAGCGTCGGAGCGGGCACCAGATGGTGCTGGATCACGCCGCATCCGCCTGCGGCTATGGTTGTTGGAAGGCTTCCCGGAGGGCGACGTGTACGCCATGGGGCCGTAAACGCAGAAAAGCCCCGCACCATAAGGTGCGGGGCTTTCCCACAATGATTGTTCGGCGGCGTCCTACTCTCCCACAGGGTCCCCCCTGCAGTACCATCGGCGCTGAAAGGCTTAGCTTCCGGGTTCGAAATGTAACCGGGCGTTTCCCTAACGCTATGACCACCGAAACACTATGAAATTTAGAACATGCTGGTGTTTTCACAGCCGTTCGTTATTTCAGAAC
>NZ_JBEXQA010000009.1:225206-253266 GCF_040612395.1 Streptomyces sp. NPDC006430 | reverse complement strand
TGTTGAGTTCTCAAGGAACGGACGCTTCCTTTGTACTCACCCTCATTACTGGGGCTTTCCTCCGGGCTTCGTTCTTCGTTTCCGACTCTATCAGACTCTTTCGGGCCTGACCCCCAGTCAGCGGGGTTTGTCTTCCGGGCTGTTGGGCCCTTCCGACTCCTGAACTCTAGTGGATTTCCCGGTCGATTCATAATCGGCCTTCGAAAAAGAATTCGGGCATGCCGAATTCGTTCCCGATGGGAGATCGTGCTGAGTTGGGTGCCGCAACGAGGCGGCGGGATTCGTTGTCGCCAAAACCTTCCGGCTCAGGGACAACTCGAAGAACCTTACGGACCCGCGGGGGTGGTGTCAACCCCCGCGGGTCGCGGCCCGGTCAGCTCCGCGACTGGAGGTCCTCCACGCGGTCCAGGAGCCGGGTGAGCATGTCGCCCAGCACTCCGCGTTCCGCCGTGGAGAGGTCCTGGAGGAGGTCCTCCTCGAAGACCGTGGCCGCGCGCATGGCGTCGAGCCACTTGCTGCGGCCCTCGTCCGTGAGCTCCACGATCACGCGGACACGGTTGGACTCGTCCCGTTCGCGGGTCACCAGCCCTTCCGCCGTCATGCGGTCGATCCGGTGGGTCATCGCCGCCGGTGTGAGGCCCAGCTGCTTCGCGAGCTCACTGGGGCCCATCCGGTACGGGGCTCCGGAGATGACGAGGGCCTTGAGGACCTCCCACTCCGCGTTGCTGATGCCGAGGGCCGCGGTCTGGCGTCCGTACGCGACGTTCATGCGGCGGTTCAGCCGGCTCAGGGCCGAGACCACCTTCTCGACCTGGGGGTCGAGGTCCTGGAACTCGCGCTGATAGACGGCGATCTGCTCGTCGAGGCTCGGCTCATGGACGGGCGCAGTGCCGTCGGGGGTGTCACCCATGGTTCGAAGTATCGCATGACCCCGTTGGCGTCTAACTCCTTCGATGTGTAGAGTTAAGGATCGAAGTTTAGCCATGAAGTCTTCGGGCTTCAGTTCTCAAGGACAGGTGAGAAGTGACCAAGGTGATGGGCGCTGCGATGCGGCGGATCCAGGCCGGCAACGCGTTGACCGCGTTCGGCATCGGCTTCACGGTTCCGTTCCTCTACATCTACGTGGCGCAGGTGCGAGGTCTGGGTTCGATGGCGGCCACGAGTGCGTTCGTGGCCTTCGCCGTGAGTGCTCTGGTCGCGCTGCCCCTCACCGGTCGGATCATCGACCGCCGAGGTCCCGTCCCCGTGGTCATCGGTGCGGCCGTCGCCGCCTCGGTCGGCGCCCTGTCGCTCGGGCTGTCCACCGGCATCGTGCCGATCCTGCTGTCCGCCCTGGCGCTCGGCGCCGGGCAGGCCGTCATGCAGCCCGCGCTGGCCACGATGATCGTGTGGTGCTCGACCCCGAGCACCCGGACGCGTGCCTTCGCCCTGCAGTTCTTCATGCAGAACCTCGGCCTGGGCATCGGTGGTCTCATCGGGGGCCAGATCGTCGACGAGAGCCGGCCGGCCAGCTTCACCCTGCTGTTCGGCATCGAGGCCGTGATGTTCCTGGTCCTCGCCGGGGTCGTCCTCACCGTGCGGATGCCGCACGCGCCGAGCATCAAGGACGCCATGCCGAAGGACCCGTCCCGGGCGGGCGGCGCCTGGAAGCGGCTGGTCGAGCACAGGGCGATGGCCAAGCTGCTGGTGCTGGGGTTCGTGATCTTCTTCGCCTGCTACGGGCAGTTCGAGTCCGGTCTCGCCGCCTTCGGTACCGAGGCCGCCGGGATCTCCCCTTCCACCCTCGGTTTCGCGCTGGCCGCCAACACCGGTGCGATCGTCGTCGCGCAGTTCGTCGTGCTGAAGCTGGTCGAGAAGCGCCGCCGGTCCCGTGTGGTCGCGCTGGTCGGCCTGATCTGGGCCGTCGCGTGGGTCATCGCCGGGTTCTCGGGGCTGGGCCACGGCAGCGCGATGATGGCCGCTGCCGCGTTCATCACGACCTACGGGCTCTTCGGCATCGGCGAGGCGATGCTGTCGCCGACGCTGGCGCCCCTCGTCGCCGATCTGGCCCCGGAGGGCTCGGTGGGCCAGTACAACTCGGCCTTCGCCCTGGTCAAGCAGCTGGCGCTGGCCCTGGGGCCGCTCGGTGTGCCGCTGGGTGCGGGGGTGCCGATGCTGTACGTCGGGATCTTCGTCGTGGTCTCGCTCGGGATCGCCTGGCTGGCGCTGCGGCTCGGCAAGCAGCTGACAGCGGTGCAGGACAGGCCGTCGCTGCTGAAGGGCGAGGCGGCGGTGGCGGTGGCCGTGCCGGTCGCCGAGCTGGAGCGCGTTCCCGCGTAGCGGTCGAACGCGTCGTACGGACGGGAAGGCCCGGTCCCCGTGGACCGGGCCTTCCCCGTACCCGGCTCCCGGCTACTTGTCCGGCAGGGCGAACTCGCACCAGACGGCCTTGCCGCCGCCCGGGGTGCGGCGGCAGCCCCAGGACGAGGCGATCGTCGCGATGATCGAGATGCCGCGGCCGGTCTCGTCGGCCGGTTCGGCGCGGCGGCGGCGCGGGAGGTGGTCGTCCCCGTCGGTGACCTCCACGATCAGACGGCGGTCGGTGCGGCGCAGTCGGAGCCGCATGGGCGGCGTGCCGTGCTGCAGGGAGTTCGCGACCAGCTCGCTCGCGGCCAGGACGCCCAGGTCGCACAGCTCGACGGGGAAGCGCCAGGAGGCCAGGACGCCCTGGGCGAAGGCGCGGGCGCGCGGGGCGGCCTCGACGCCGCCGAGGAGTTCCAGGGCGGCATTGTGGAAGAGCTCGGCGTCCGCCCCGGTGCGGCTCGGCTGCTGGAGGACCATGACGGCGACGTCGTCGTCGTGGTCGGCGTCCACGCCGAGGGCGCGCATCAGGCGGTCGCAGATGACCGCCGGGGTGCCCTGGGCGCCGGAGAGGGCGCGTTCCAGGGCGGCCACGCCTTCGTCGATGTCCTCGCCGCGGCGTTCGACCAGGCCGTCGGTGTAGAGGACGGCGGTGGAGCCGGGGCCGAGCGGGATGGTGCCGGAGGTGTGCAGCCAGCCCCCGGTGCCGAGCGGCGGGCCGGTGGGGTCGGCCGCCCGACGTACGGTGCCGTCCTCGTCGCGGACCAGGATCGGCAAGTGGCCGGCGGAGGCGTACGCGAGCAAGCCCTCGTTGGGGTCGTGGACGGCGTACACGCAGGTCGCGATCTGACTGGCGTCGATCTCGGCGGCGAGGCCGTCGAGGAGTTGGAGCACCTCGTGCGGGGGCAGGTCGAGGCGGGCGTACGCGCGGACGGCGGTGCGCAGCTGGCCCATGACGGCGGCGGCCCGGACCCCGCGGCCCATGACGTCGCCGATGACGAGGGCGGTGCGGCCGGCGCCGAGGGTGATGACGTCGTACCAGTCGCCGCCTACGGCGGCTTCGGTGCCGCCGGGCTGGTAGGTGGCGGCGACGCGGAGGTCGTCGGGCTGTTCCAGCTCCTGCGGGAGGAGGGAGCGCTGGAGCGTGACGGCGGCTTCGCGCTGGCGGCGCTCGCTGGCCCGTAGCCGTTCGACGGCTTCGGCGTGGTCGGTGACGTCGGCGAGGTGGATCAGCACCCCGGTGTGGTGGGGGTCGCGCCCGCTCTCGGGGTCGGCCTTGGGGAGGTCGACGGGGGTGCAGGTGACGGTGTAGGAGCTGGTGCCGCCGGGTGCGGTGCGGTTCTTGGCGGTACGGGGCTTGCCGCTGCGCTGGACCTGGTCGAGGAGCGGGAGGAGGCCGAGCTCGCCGAGTTCGGGGAGTGCCTCGTGGGCGGGGGCGCCGGCGGGGCGGGGCCCGAAGCCCGCCGTGTAGGCGTCGTTGACGTAGGCGACGCGGTGCTCGGGACCGTGGACGAGGGCGATGAGGGCCGGCAGCAGGCCGAGGACCTCGCGGGCCGAGAGCTCGTCGAGGGAGGGCGTGGCGGCGAAGACGCCGCCGGGGCCGGTGCCCTGGCCCGAGACCGTGGGGTCCGCGGGGTCGGCGGGGCCGCCGTCCGGCGCCGTTGCCGGGCGAACGGCTGCACCGCGGGCTGCCGGTACGGCGTGCTCGCCCCGCTTGGCTTGGGCGGCGGCGTGTTCGGACCGGGCGGCGGCGCGGCGCTGCGTTCCGGGAAAACGGGCGCTCCAGCGCGTGAAGTTCACTGCGTTCAAGCCTCGTGGTGTCGCAAGTGGTCGCTGTTCCCCCAGCTACCGCTGGGCGGTACCCCCAAGGTGGTCGGTCGCTGGGCGGTGTCGCTCGGTGAATGTCACTGTGTGCAGGTGTGAGCCCACCTATGGTCACACGTCCAGTGTGGCCGACCGCACTGACAACGTCAGCTCTGGTTGTCCTTCGGGGGGTTGGGGGCGGGCGGGGGCGGGGCGGTTCTGTGGCCGTGTCCGGCAGCGAGTTCGAATTCTGCCCTGGGGTGTTCGAGGGATCCGAGGGAGACGATCTCACGCTTGAAGAGGCCCGCGAGGGTCCATTCGGCGAGGACGCGCATTTTGCGGTTGAAGGTGGGGATCCGGCTGAGGTGGTAGGTGCGGTGCATCAGCCAGGCGGGGTAGGCCTTGAGCTTGCGGCCGTAGACGTGGGCGACGCCCTTGTGGAATCCGAGGGAGGCCACGGAGCCCGCGTACTTGTGGGCGTACTCGGTCAGGAGTTGTCCGCGCAGGGAGGCCAGCAGGTTGTCCGCGAGGGCCTTGGCCTGGCGGACTGCGTGTTGGGCGTTGGGGGCGCATTCGCGGCCCGGTTCGTCGGCGGTGATGTCGGGGACGGCCGCGGCGTCCCCGGCGGCCCAGGCGTGTTCGACGCCCTCGACGGTGAGGAAGGTGGTGCAGACGAGGCGACCGCGTTCGTTGAGGGGGAGGTCGGAGGCGGCGAGGACCGGGGCGGGTTTGACGCCGGCGGTCCACACGACGGTACGGGTGCGGAAGCGGGCGCCGTCGCTGAGCACGGCGACCCGGTTCTCGCAGGACTCCAGGCGGGTCTCCAGGCGTACGTCGACGCCCCGGCGGCGCAGTTCGCGGATGGTGTAGACGCCCAGCTCGGGGCCGACCTCGGGGAGGATGTGGTCGCTGGCCTCGACCAGCACCCACTTCATGTCCTCGGGCTTGACGTTGTGGTAGTACCGGGTCGCGTAGCGGGCCATGTCCTCCAGTTCGCCGAGTGCCTCGACGCCCGCGTAGCCGCCGCCGACGAAGACGAAGGTGAGGGCGGCGTTGCGGAGGGCGGGGTCGCGGGTGGAGGAGGCGATGTCCATCTGTTCGATGACGTGGTTGCGCAGGCCGATGGCCTCCTCCACGGTCTTGAACCCGATGGCGTAGTCGGCGAGTCCCGGGATGGGCAGGGTGCGGGAGATGGATCCGGGGGCGAGGACGAGCTCGTCGTACTCGATCTCCAGGGCGCCGGTGCCCTCGTCCGCGGTGGCGAGCGTGGTGACGGTCGCGGTCCGCTTGGCGTGGTCGATCTTGTGCGCCTCGCCGATGACGATGCGGCACTTGCCGAGGACGCGGCGGAGCGGGACGACCACGTGGCGCGGGGAGATCGAGCCGGCGGCCGCTTCGGGGAGGAAGGGCTGGTACGTCATGTACGGCTCGGGACTGATCACCGTGACCTCGGCTTCGCCGGCTCTCAGCTTTTCCTGGAGCCGCAGGGCCGTGTACATGCCGACGTAACCCCCGCCGACGACGAGGATGCGCGTACGGGGCGGGGTACCGGGGTCCGTGCCCCGGGAGTTAGCAGCCTTCACCATCCCATGACGCATCGTGGCCGGGAGTTTGTCCACAGGCCTGACACATTGTGTGACCGGAGGGGGCGGCGGTGCAGGGCTGTCCGGTGGCCTGAATGTGTGTGGAGTTCCGCAGGTCAGGGGGTGCGGAGAGGGTGATTCCGGGGGCTTGGATCGGAAAAGTGGGGGTGAATGCTCCGATCGGGCGGTGGTCCGTCGGGGGCTGCCTCTTCTGAATTGACTCTGGCTCAACTATGTTCGTATCTCGTCGAGGAGTAAGACCGGGGCCCACATGACCGTGGCCCACCTCGGCGCGAAGGCGGGGAGTGTCTCCGGGGGGAGACAAATGATTACCGGGGGATACATATGCATATTTCCGATTTCCATGGTTCCGCGACCGCACTCTCGGGTGAGAGCAACGGTCGCCTGATGGCGAACGCCACCACGCACGGCGTGGGGCGCTCCACGCCGCTGCGCGTCGACGCCCAGCGCAACCTCGAACACGTGCTGCGCGCGGCCCGCGAGGTCTTCGGCGAGCTGGGCTACGGAGCTCCGATGGAGGACGTCGCGCGGCGCGCGCGGGTCGGTGTCGGCACCGTGTACCGACGCTTCCCGAGCAAGGACGTCCTCGTCCGTCGGATAGCCGAGGAGGAGACCGCCCGGCTGACCGAGCAGGCGAAGGCCGCACTGGGCCAGGAGGAGGAGCCGTGGCAGGCGCTGTCGCGCTTCCTGCGCACCTCCGTGGCCTCGGGCGCCGGGCGGCTGCTGCCGCCGCAGGTGCTGCGCGTCGGGTCGGCGAGCGAGGACGGCGTCGAGGAGGCCGAGGCGGCGCGGGTTCCGCACCAGCGCCAGGCCGGCGTGACCGGTGGCGGCATCCCCGAACTGCGGGTCGTGGGCGCACGGACTCCCGCGGAGGACGAGCCCTCGCAGGACGCAGGCTCTGGCGCACTGCTGGAGGTGGTCGGCCGACTGGTGGACCGCGCCCGGGAGGCCGGTGAGCTGCGTGCCGACGTCACGGTGGCCGATGTGCTGCTGGTGATAGCGACGGCCGCTCCGGCGCTGCCGGACGCGGCGCAGCAGGCGGCTGCTTCGGCGCGGCTGCTCGACATCCTGCTCGAAGGTCTGCGGTCCCGGACGGTCTGAGCCGGCCGGGTCCTCGAACGGCGACCCGAACGATCGCTCACTCGAACGAGTGAGGTTCGGTACGGGGGTTTCTCCGGACGCTGCCCGGACGGGTGGATGGTGTGGAGAGCGGTTCGGCGCGCACCCCCCGTGTGACAGGCTTGAACGGTGTACCGGTTGAGTGTGTCGTGCGGGGGCTGCCGCGATGAGCGTTGACGGTCGGGACGAGCCGCTCGGTGGCACCGGCGGCGAGGTCGAGGCGGACAGCCCGACCACACGCCAGGTCCCGGCCCAACGCGGACCGCGCGGCCGCCATGCGGCCCTGCGGCATACCGGGGGCGGGCTGCCGCCGTCCGACGGCGACTTGATCGCCCGGATGCGCGGGGGCGACGACGGTGCCTACGAAGAGCTCTTCCTGCGGCACGCCGATGCCGTACGGCGCTACGCGCGGACCTGCTGCCGCGACGGACACACGGCCGACGACCTCACCGCCGAGGTGTTCACCCGGACGCTGCAGGCGGTACGGGGCGGAGCCGGGCCGGACCAGTCGGTGCGCGCCTACCTGCTGACCACCGTGCGCCGGGTCGCCGCGGCCTGGGCGAAGACGTCCCGGCGGGAGCATCTCGTCGAGGACTTCGCGGTGTTCGCGGAGCAGGTGGCCGCGGGAGTCGAGATCGGCAGCGGGCTGTCCGGCCTGTCCGGTGATGACACGCTCGAACTGGGCGCCGAAGTCCGGGCGATGCGCGCGGCCGAGCAGACGCTGGCCGTGCAGGCCTTCCGGAGCCTGCCCGAGCGGTGGCAGGCCGTGCTGTGGCACACCACCGTCGAAGACGCCTCCCCGAGCACGATCGCCCCGCTGTTCGGGCTGAGCGCCAACGCGACGGCCGTGCTGGCCAGCCGGGCCCGGGAAGGGCTCAAGCAGGCCTACCTACAGGCGCACGTGAGCTCTGCGCTCAACGCGGGCGGCGACTGCGCACGGTACGCGGACCGGCTGGGCGCCTATGCCCGCGGCGGGCTGCGGATGCGGGCGGAGCGGGGGCTGCGCAAGCATCTGGAGGAGTGCGCGAAGTGCCGGCTGGCCGCCGGCGAGCTCAAGGACGTCAACGCGGGCATCCCCGCACTGCTGCCGGTCGCGGTCATCGGGTGGCTCGCCGCCGGGTACGTGGCGAAGGCGGCGGGCGTGGTGGCGGGCGGGGCCGTCGCGGCCGGGGGCGCGGGGGCTGCTGCCGCCGCCTCGGGCGGCTCCACCACGGGAGCCGGGGCCGCGGGAGCCGCCGGGGCGAGCGTGGGGGGAGCCGGGTCCGGGTCCGGGTCCGGGGCTGCGATCGCCTCCGAAGGGATCGGGCTGCCGGCCAAGGCCGCCATCGCCGCCGGGATCGCGGTCGCCGCAGCCGCCGGGGTGGTGTTCGCCCTGTCCGGGGACGACGCCGAGCCCGGCGCCCAGGTGCAGGCTGCACCCCGGGTGGCGGCGCCCGTGGTGCCGCTGCTCCCGGCCCCGAGGACGGCCGCCCCGATCGATCCGGAGCCGCCGGTCGCGCAGGGCTCCGTACCGTCCGGGCCGGCCGAGACTCCCGCTTCACCGACCCCTACCACCCCGAAGGCGCCGGCGCCGGCCCCGACACCGACCAGAGCCGTGGTGGCGAAGCCCTCGCCCACCCCGAGTTCCGACCCGCCCAGAAGCCCGGCCGTGCCCACCCCGACACCGGCCGCGCCGAAGCCACCGCGGGGGTTCCCCCTGGCGCGACTCGACCACTCGGCGCTCGGCGACCACAGCGGGCCCGAGCTGCAGACCCGGCGCAGCAGCTGGGTGTGGCAGCGCTGGGGGCTGGAGATCGGCGACCGGCGGTACGGGTCGGGCATCACCGTGCACTCCCGTTCCACCGTGGAGATCACCCTCAATCGGCAGTGCACCTCCTTCTCGGCGCGGGCCGGGGTGGACGGCCTGTCGCTGTTCACCGACGGCAGGGTGCGGTTCTCCGTGTACGCCGACGGGCAGCGGCTGTGGCAGTCCGCCCCGCTCGGGTACCAGGACCCGGCGGTCGCCGTCGACGTCCCCCTGGCCGGGCGCACGTCGCTGCGGCTGGTGGTGGAGCAGGCCGGGCAAGGCAGCCTGCCGACATTGGCGAGCTGGGCCGACGCCGTGATCAGCTGCCGGTGAGGAGGGTGACGACCTCGGGCGGGGAGAGCCCGGCGCCCTTCGCCGCCGCCTCCTCGTAGCGGTCCGGTCCCAGCACGGCGCGGGTGCGGTCCGGCAGTCCGCCGACGGCGGCCAGTTCCGGAACCGAACGCGGGTGGCCCGCGCGCCAGGCGGTGGCGGCAGCCAGCGCCCGTACGGCCTCGGCGGGGCGGTCGGCGGCGGCCAGCAGCACGGCCGCGGTGTCGGTGAGCGAGGCCAGGACGCGCTCGGCGCAGTGCGCGGCGACGGCGACGGCCAGGGCCGGCCCGATCTTGGCGAGGCCGGCCTCCGGGCCGTGTTCGCGGAAGGCGAGGACGGCGTCGATGTTGTCGAGCCCGGCGGTGAGCTGCGGGGGCACCGTGGTCTCGCCGGCCGCGGTCCGGGCGAGTTCACAGGCGGAGCGGGCCCGTATGTGGTCCCCGCGTACGAGGGCGAGCAGCGCGCTGAGCAGGCCGCCGTAGGCCTGAACGTCGTAGATGCCGCCGTGCGCGTACTGTTCGGCCTCGCCGTGGGCCTGCGCGACCAGGCGTTCGGCCTCGTCGAAGTCCCCGGCGCAGAAGGCGGCCTCCGCGAGCCGGGCGAGCGCGAAGGGTGCCTCGATGTGGGCGCCGACCTCGCGGGCCAGCCGTAGGCACTCCTCGTACTCGACGCGGGCCTGGTCGTACCGGCCGCGGGAGAGCGCCACCTCGCCGGCGGCGCTGGCGACCTGGCCGCGGGTCCAGCGGTCGCCGATCCGGCGGGCGATCTCGTGCAGTTCGGCGAGGTCGGCGTCAACGGTGGGCAGGCCGCCGGTGAAGTCGATGGTGACGTGCGTGCGGAGCATGAGGGTGACGCCGAGCTCCCAGTCGCCGCCGTGGCGGCGGCAGTTGTCGACGGTCCTGTCGAGCCCGGCCCGCATGTCGACGGTGCTGCCGGTCAGGAAGGTCGTCATCGGCCAGAGCATGCCGGGGAACCGGGCGGCCTCGGGGCCGCCGCTCGCGAACACCCGCTGGACGTCGGCGGCGAGGGCGACGTTCTGCGGGGTACTGAACTCCTCGGGTGAGCGGCCGTTTCCGAGCAGGACGAGGTGCAGGACCCGCAGGCGCATGAAGCGCCAGTACGCGGGCGTGCCCGCCGGCGGCTCGGCGGGGGTGAGGGCCAGGATGCGGTCGGCCCATTCGGCGCCCTCGGCACGGTAGTTGCGCAGCCACCAGAACCAGCCGAGGGCGAGCGCGAGACGCTGGGCGCACTCGGCGGTCCCGGCGCTGCCGGTGGTGTGTAGGAGCGCGGCGCGGAGGTTGTCGAGTTCGGTCTCGATGCGGCGGATCCAGGGGAGCTGGGCGGCGGACCGCAGGAGGGGTTCCGCCTCCTCGGCGAGGGCCATGAAGTGCGCGGCGTGGCGCTGGGCGGCGGCGGCGCGGTCGGTGGGGTGCGCGGCCGCGCGTTCGGCGGCGTACTCGTGGATGGTCTCCAGCATCCGGTAGCGCATGCCGTCGCCCGGGTCGGGGCCCGGTTCGGCCAGGACGAGGGACTTGTCGACGAGGGAGCCCAGGACGTGGGGGACGTCGGGGACGCGGCCGTCGGCTTGGGCCTCGGCTTCGGCCTCGGTGCAGACGGCTTCGGTGCAGACGGCTTCGGCTGCCAGCAGGTCGCAGCCGCCGGCGAAAACGGACAGGCGGCGCAGCACCGCACGCTCGGACTCGTCGAGCAGGTCCCAGGACCAGTCGACGACGGCCCGCAAGGTCTGCTGGCGCGGCAGCACGGTCCGGGCCCCGCTCGTCAGGAGCCGGAAGCGGTCGTCGAGCCGGTCGGCGATCTGGCGCGGGGTGAGCAGCCGCAGCCGGGCCGCGGCCAGTTCGATCGCGAGCGGGAGGCCGTCGAGGCGGGCACAGATCTCGGCGATGGCCTCGGGGTCGGCGGCGGGGGTGAAGCCGGGGCGGACGGCGGCCGCACGGTCGGCGAAGAGGCGGTGCGCGGGGGCGGGCGGGAGCGGGTCAACGGGACGGACGGTTTCGCCGGGCACGCCGAGGGGTTCGCGGCTGGTGGCCAGGATGCGCACGCCGGGGCAGTGCGTGAGGAGCTCCTCGGCCAGTGCGGCGGCGGCGTCGATGACGTGTTCGCAGTTGTCGAGGACGAGAAGCAGGCGGCGCTGCGCGCAGTGTTCGACGAGCTGGGCGGTGGGGTCGTCGGCGGCGGTCTTCTCGCGGCCGACCAGGGTGTTCTCGCGCAGGCCGAGGGCGCTGAGGACGGCGCCGGGGACGGCTGCGGGGTGGTCGAGGCGGGCGAGTTCGACGAGCCAGCCGGGCTCGGGGTGGGCGGCGGCTGCATGCTCGGCGAGCCGCGTCTTTCCGGAACCGCCGGGTCCGGTGAGGGTGACGAGGCGGAGGCGGGGCAGATCGGCGTGGAGGGCGGCGAGTTCGGGTTCGCGGCCGACGAAGGAGGTGAGGCGGGGGCGGAGGTTGCCTGCGGGCGCCGGGGGCGCGGGCTGGAGCAGCTCCGCGTGCAGGGAGCTGAGTTCGGGCCCGGGGTCTGCGCCGAGGGCGTCGGCCAGGGTGCGGCGGGTGCGTTCGTACGCGGCGAGGGCGTCGGCGGAGCGCCCGGCCGCGCGCAGGGCCCGGAGCTGCTGGGCGCGCAGCGGCTCGTCGTACGGGTGCTCCTCGATCAGCGCCTCGATCTCCGGGAGGAGGGCCGCCGGGTCGGCGCCGCTGCGCAGGTCCGCGTCGATCCGGGCGCGGAGGGCGGCGGTGCGGTGCGGTGCGAGGGCGGCGGCGTGGGCCGCGCGCGCCGTCTCGGGAAGGTCCGCGAGTGCGGGGCCGCGCCAGAGTGCCAGGGCCGTACGGAGGGTTGCGGCGGCGGCAGCCGGGTCCGCGGCCAGCTGCTGGGCGCCTTGCCGGGCGAGCCGGGTGAAGCGGTGCAGGTCGATGTCGTCGCAGTCGGCGACGGCGAGGCGGTAGCCGCCGGCGGGATCGGCGTGGACGGTGTCCCGCCCGCCGAGGGCCCGGCGGAGCCGGCCGACGAGGGCTTGCAGGGCGGCGGGGGCGTCCTGGGGCGGGTCGTCGCCCCAGACCTCATCGATGAGATCGGTGACGGACGCGGCGGCCGGGCCGCCGGCGCGGAGCGCCAGGGCCGCGAGGAGCGCGCGCAGGCGGGCGCCGCCGATGGGGAGGGGGGCGCCGGTCTCGCCGCGCGCCTCGGTGACGCCCAGGATGAGATACCGCACCGGGCAATTCTGCCCTGCTCCTGCGGGCCCTGCCCGGGTTCCCCGCGGCTCGTCCGCCGCCGGCAGCGGACGCCGCCACCGCACGGCGGCGGGCGACGGGGACGCGGGGAGTTAGGAGAGGGCCGGGCGGCGGAGGGGGACTCCGGTGGGGACCGCGCGGCGGCGCGGGGTGGAGGTGCCCGTCCAGCAGGTGCCGCGGCGGGCGAGGAGGCGGCCGAGCCACAGTTCCATGGAGACGAGTTCCGCCAGGCCGTCCAGCGGGACCGGTCGGCCCTCCGCCGCGTCCAGCAGGGCCTGTTGGACGACCCGCGCCTCGATCAGGCCCGCGTCCGCCAGGAGCGGGGAGGTGAAGAGCGCCAGCAGCGAGGTCAGTGCTGCGCGCAGGCCCACCCGGGTGGCCGTTTCGTTCGGGGTGTGGGCCGGGGCGCCCCAGCCCGGCGGGAGTTCGCGTACGCCCGCGGAGGACAGCACGTTGCGCAGGATCGCGGCCCGTGCCCCCGGCTGGACCCGCAGGGATTCCGGGAGGGCCCTGGCCGCCCGTACGACCTGGTTGTCCAGGAAGGGGGCGTGCAGACGCTGGCTGCGGACCTCCACGGCCTGTTCGAAGACCCTGTGGTCGGCCGCGTGGCGCGCCAGGGCCGCTCGGGCCCGTGCCTCGCCCGGGCGCAGCGAGAACGGGGGCCGGCCCGCGGCGGTCGCAAGACGGATCGATACTTCCGCCAGCGCTTCGCCGGTCAGCCAGCCCGCCGCCGGGCCCGGGCGGGACCAGGTGAGGGCTGCGAGCGAGGCGTCCACCGGGCCGGAGGGGCCGGCCGAGACCGTGCCTTCGCGCAGGCGGGCCGCTGCCGCCTCCATGCCCGCGCGGTACGACGTACGGGCGAGCCTGCGGGCCGCCGCGTAGACGGAGAAGGGCACCAGCAGGGACAGCGCGGAGTCGCCCGGCGCCGCGCGGGCCAGTGCCGCGACCGGGCGCAACAGGTGGCGGCGGCGGCGGTCCATCAGGAGGTCGGCCATGCGGGCCGGGTGCGCGTCGAGGACCTGGCGGGCGCCGTGTCCCACGAAGTGGTCGGCCGAGCCGGCCACCAGTCGGCGCCGGTCGCGGGCGGCGAAGACCAGTGAGGGGCCGGGTTCGTCGGTCAGCGGCCCGTCGAGGTCGGCGTACGGGAGGGCTTCCTCGGCGGCGGCGACGACCACGTGGTGCAGCCGGGGGTTGGCGGCGATGGCGCGGGCGCGTTCGAGTTCGGCCTCGCGGCCCCGGGGGGTGGCGAGGTCGTTGAAGGTGACCGCGAGCAGTCGTTCGCCGGAGCGGTTCAGGAGCGTGCCCGGGGTGCCCGGGAGGCCGGCCGCCAGCAGGGCCAAAGTGGCGGAGGCGCTGCCTCCGGAGAGGTCGGCGCCCACTCCGGGCACGGGCGCCGGCGCGCCGCGGGCCGCGCGCCGGTCGGCAGGACCCATTCCGGGCACCGGACCGGGGTCGTGGGGCAGCATCTCGGGAGCGTGCCGCGGTGCCGTGAGCCGGGCGCGCACGGCATCCACCAATGCTTCCCGTACGCCCTCCACCGCGTGCTCGGGATCGGCCGCGGGCGCCGCCACCGCGAGGGAGGCCACCGGCTCGTAGCCGGTGATCTCGCGCGAGCCCTCCCGCAGGATCAGCGCGTGCCCGGGCGGGATGCGCCGCACGCCGACGTACGGTGTGCCGTCGCCCAGTGCCTCCGGGCTGTCGGGGCACGCCAGCAGGGCCGCGAGGTGCCCGATGTCGAGCTGCGCCTCGATGAGGTCGGCGAGGGGGAGCGCGGCGGTGGCGTACGCCGTCCCGCCGGCCCACGGGGTGTAGAAGACAGGCCGCACACCCGCGAGATCACCGACGACGGTGATGCGGCGGCCGGTCTGGACGACCGCGGTGTAGCTGCCGGACCACTGGGTGAGGTGGCGCAGGGCTCCGCCGCGGGCGGCGAGCAGCGCGCGCCGCAGCTCCGCGTCGGTGGCACCGCAGCAGCCAAGGACGGCGAGCCGGGTGAAGGGGTCAGCGGGGTCGGCGGCGAGGGTGCGGACCTCGTCGGGGCGCCAGTCGCCTACGGCCCACAGGGGGTCGGGGTCTCCCCACAGGAGCTGGGCGCCGACGGGGACGACGGTGCGTTCGGCGTACTGGGCGGCCGGGTCGTCCGGATGGTCGGCGTCTGCGATGCCGCCGCTCAAGAGGCCGTTGGAGTCGTGTCCCCCCTGGCCGGAGACCCGGCCGGCCGTGCCGAAGCTCGCGGCGATACTGCTCCACCCGACCAACCAGCGCACCGCCGCCTCCCCAGCCCGTGGGCAATTGACCGGGGCACGAGCGGCATGGTCAGCGCTGAGGGCGCGGCCGGCTGGACCCCGGTGTGGCTCGGGGTCCATGCTGCCACGAGACGGGCGTGCGGGAGTGACCGACGAGGGCGCACGCGCAAACGAACACGGCGCGTCCACTCGGTATTTGACGTTCCGTTCCCCCCGCCCCATAGGTCTGTTTCGGCCATTCTTCTGCCGTACTGGTTGCCGTCGCACACCCTGGGCGCCCGACCGCAGCGGCGCGCGGGCGCGGTCCGGGAGGCGGGATCCGCCCCCCGGACCGTTCCGCCACCCGCGGGGATTGAGGCAGCGGCATCCCCCGGCCCGCCGGATCCACGCAGCGGGCCGACCCACGCACCGCACATCGAATCGCCGGGTCCGAGGGCCGGCCAGAGCGCACGGGCGGGCGCACGGCCACACGGACGGAGCACGGAGGCGGACGTGCGCCGTCGGCGCGGGCGGCTGCCCGACTGTGCGGGCGGACAACAATCCCGCCATAGGGAAGTCGGGGCCTTAACGCTTGGGAGGCGGGGAACTACGCTGGGTTTACGAAATGCCGGGGAACTATGCCCCGGCGGCGTATGCGTTGTGTGCGTTCCGCGTGTGACGAGGGGTGGCGCATGTCCAGGGAGCTCCGCGAGCCCAATGAGAAGCTCGGCGCCGTCCTCGCCCTCGCGGGCATCAGCAACGCCGGGCTGGCCCGGCGGGTCAACGACCTCGGTGCACAACGTGGCCTGACGCTTCGCTATGACAAGACGTCGGTGGCCCGGTGGGTGTCGAAGGGGATGGTGCCGCAGGGCGCGGCCCCGCATCTGATCGCCGCCGCCATCGGCGCGAAGCTGGGGCGGCCGGTGCCGCTGCACGAGATCGGGCTGGCGGACGCGGACCCCGCGCCCGAGGTCGGCCTCGCCTTCCCCCGCGACGTGGGCGAGGCGGTGCGCTCGGCCACCGACCTCTACCGGCTCGACCTCGCCGGCCGCAGGGGCGGTGGCGGAATCTGGCAGTCCCTGGCCGGCTCCTTCGCAGTGTCCGCGTACGCGACGCCCGCCTCGCGCTGGCTGATATCTCCGGCGGACGGTTCGGTGGCGCGCGAGCCCGCACCGCCCCGCCAGCCCGCACCGCCGCGCGAGACCGTGGCGCCCCGCGAGACCGTGGCGTCGCGCGCATCGGTGTCGCACACGGCGCCCGCCGCCCCGGCGGAGGGACCGGGGGCGTCGCCGTCCACGGTTGTGCCCGCACAGCCTTCGAGCGAAACTCCGCACGCCCCTCCCGGGCTCGTGCCCGCGACCGTCGTGGGGCTGCCGGACGCACCGCTGCAGCGCGTCGGCCACAGCGACGTGACCAAACTGCGCGAGGCGGCGGAGGATGCCCGCCGCTGGGATTCCAAGTACGGCGGCGGCGACTGGCGTTCGTCGATGGTGCCCGAGTGCCTGCGCGTCGACGCGGCGCCACTGCTGCTCGGCTCGTACAGCGACGAGGTGGGTCGGGCGCTGTTCGGCGCGACGGCCGAACTGACCCGGCTGGCCGGGTGGATGGCCTTCGACACCGGCCAGCAAGAGGCGGCCCAGCGCTACTACATCCAGGCGCTGCGGCTGGCCCGCGCGGCTGCGGACGTACCGCTGGGCGGGTACGTGCTGGCTTCCATGTCGTTGCAGGCGACGTACCGGGACTTCCCGGACGAGGGCGTGGACCTGGCGCAGGCGGCCGTGGAACGCAACCGGGGGCTGGCCACCGCCCGCACCATGAGCTTCTTCCGGCTGGTCGAGGCCCGGGCGCACGCGAAGGCGGGCGATTCGACTGCCGCCGGGGCCGCGCTGCGGGCGGCGGAGGGTTGGCTGGAGCGGGCGCGGGAGGGCGACCCGGATCCGACCTGGCTGGGTTTCTACTCGTACGACCGTTTCGCGGCAGATGCCGCGGAATGCTATCGGGACCTCAAACTCCCCCGGCAGGTCCGGCGCTTCACGGAGCAGGCACTGTCGCGGCCGACGGAGGAGTACGTGCGCTCGCACGGGCTGCGCCTGGTGGTGAGCGCGGTCGCCGAGCTGGAGTCGGGCAACCTCGACGCGGCGTGCGCGGCCGGTACCCGGGCGGTGGAGGTCGCGGGCCGGATCTCCTCGGCGCGGACGACCGAGTACGTACGGGACCTGCTGCACCGGCTCGAACCGTACGGGGACGAGCCGCGCGTGGCGGAGCTGCGCGAGCGGGCCCGGCCCCTGCTGGTGGCCCCCGCTTAGCCGCCCTGTCAGTGGCGGGGTGCAGTATGCAGGGGTGGGAGGTGGCAGCTTGGGCGGCGGCGTGGGCAGCGTGGGCAGGGTCGACTGCGATGTGCTGGTGATCGGCGGTGGCATCGTCGGCCTGTCGACGGCGCATGCCCTGGCGCGCCTGGCCCCGGGGACGCGGGTGGTGGTGCTGGAGAAGGAGTCCGGCCCGGCCCGGCACCAGACGGGGCGCAACAGCGGGGTGATCCACAGCGGGATCTACTACCGGCCCGGATCGCTCAAGGCGCGTTTCGCGGTGCGCGGAGCCGCCGAGATGGTGAAGTTCTGCGCCGAGCACGGCATCGCGCACGAGGTCACCGGGAAGTTGATCGTCGCCACCGGTCGGGAGGAGCTGCCGCGCCTGCACGCGTTGGTGCAGCGGGGCAGGGAGAACGGCATTCCGGTGCGCGAGCTCGGCCCGGCGCAGATCTCGGAGTACGAGCCGGAGGTGCACGGCCTGGCCGCGATCCACGTCGGCACCACCGGGATCGTGGACTACGGGCAGGTGGCGGCGCAGCTGGCGGAGTCCTCCGGGGCGGAGATCGTCTACGGCGGAGCGGTGGACCTGATCTCCCGGCGGGCGAGCGGGGTCGCGGTCCGGACGACGGCGGGTCTGGTCGTGCGGGCGCGGGTGCTGGTGAACTGCGCGGGCCTGCAGTGCGACCGGGTCGCACGGCTGGCCGGGGACGATCCGGGGATGCGGATCGTGCCGTTCCGTGGGGAGTACTACGACCTGACGCGGCCCTCCCTGGTCCGGGGCCTCGTCTACCCGGTACCGGATCCGGCGTTCCCCTTCCTCGGGGTCCACCTGACCCGGGGGATCGGGGGCGGGGTCCATGTCGGCCCCAACGCGGTGCCGGCGCTGGCCCGCGAGGGTTACGGGTGGAGCGTGGTCCGGCCGCGGGACGTCGCGGACGAACTGGCCTGGCCGGGATCCTGGCGGATGGCCCGGCGGCACTGGCGGTACGGGGCGGGCGAGATCCACCGCTCGCTGTCCAAGCAGGCGTTCACGGAGGCAGTACGCAGGCTCCTGCCGGGCGTTTCGGCCTCCGACCTGGTTCCGGCCGGCTCCGGGGTGCGGGCTCAGGCCGTCCTGCGGGACGGCACCCTCGTGGACGACTTCCTGATCCAGGACGCCCCGCGCACGGTCCACGTACTGAACGCCCCGTCGCCGGCGGCCACCGCCTCGCTCCCCATCGGCCGCGAGATCGCCCGCCGCACCCTCACGGCACTCCGCACATCCTGATCCCGGGTCCGGGGGCCCCGGCCCGGCCCGGGGCCGTCGAGCCGCCAGTGGCCCGGGCGGGTCGTAGAATCTGGGCATTGTGTCTGAGTCCCTCACTCCCCAGCCCAGCGCCCCGGAAGCCACGTCGGAGGCGAACTCCTACGTGCCCCCCAAGTGGCGGACCGAGCCCCGTTTCCCCGACGGGCCCTCCCCCGATCCGGCCGGCTCGCACCACGAGCGGCGCATCCGCAGCTTCCAGCCGCGGCGCAGCCGGGTCACCACCGGGCAGGGCGAGGCCCTGAAGCGGCTCTGGGGAACCTGGGGTCTCGACATCGACGGGCACTCCGTCATCGATCTTGAGCAGCTGTTCGGCGGACTCCCCGTCGTGCTGGAGATCGGCTTCGGGATGGGTGAGGCCACCGCACAGATGGCGGCCGCCGACCCCGGGACCGGGATCCTCGCCGCCGACGTGCACACCCCCGGGCAGGGGAACCTGCTGTCGCTGGCCGAACGCAACGGCCTCAGCAACGTCCGCGTGGCCAACGGCGACGCCATCATCCTGCTCCGCGAGATGCTGCCGCCCGCCTCGCTCGCCGGGCTGCGCGTGTACTTTCCCGACCCGTGGCCCAAGGCCCGCCACCACAAGCGGCGCCTGATCCAGCCCGAGTTCCTCGACCTGGCCGCCACCCGCCTGGCCCCCGGGGCCGTACTGCACTGCGCGACCGACTGGGAGCCGTACGCCGAGCAGATGCTCGAAGTTCTCACGGCCCACCCGGAGTTCGAGAACACCCAGGCGGACGGCGGCTACGCGCCCCGGCCCGACTTCCGGCCGCTCACCCGCTTCGAGGGCCAGGGGCTCGACAAGGGGCACGTGGTGCACGACTTGCTCTTCCGCCGCCGGGAAACCCCGAGCGAGTAGATAACCCCCAACGTCACTCCGCGTATCGGAGCCGATCGCTACAGTCATCATGTGTTCCGAGCGCTCCGAGGTGTCCGTACGTGCGTGCTCGCCGTGCTGTCGCTGTCGGGGCTGGCGATCCTCGAACTCGTGCGGGAGCAGACCGGCACCGCGGGGTTCTTCGTCGGCCTCGGGCTGGCCGTGCTGCCGGTGCCGCCGCTCATGGCGGCCTTCCGGTGGCTCGGCCGGGCCGCGCCCTGCCCCTGGGCGCAGTTGCTGTTCTGCTTCGGCTGGGGCGCCTGCACCGCTGCCCTGATCGCCATACTGGCCAACGACTTCGCCACCGAGTGGATAACGGCGGCCACCGCGGACGCCTCCGCCGCCGACCGGCTCGGCTCGGTGGCGGTCGCCCCCGTGGTCGAGGAGAGCGCCAAGGCCGCCGCCCTCCTGCTGGTGTTCGCGTTCCGTGGACGCCAGTTCACCGGCCCCGCGGACGGGTTCGTGGTGGCGGGGTTCACCGCCACCGGCTTCGCCTGCACCGAGAACGTCCTCTACCTCGGCAACGCCTTCGGCGAGGACCTGGAGAGCGGCGCCGCTGCGCTCGACTCGGTGACGGCCGCGACCTTCTTCGTACGGATCGTGCTCTCGCCCTTCGCGCACCCGCTGTTCACGGTGTTGACGGGGCTCGGGGTCGGCGCGGGCGCACTCAGCGCCGGTCGGGTGCGCCGGATCGGGCTGCCGCTGCTCGGGCTGCTGACCGCGATGGGCCTGCACGCCCTGTGGAACAGCTCCTCGCGGTTCGGGGAGTACGGGTTCTACGCGGTCTACGGCTGCGTGATGGTCCCGGTGTTCGCCCTGCTGCTGTGGCTGGCCGTGCGGATAAGGCGGCGCCGGCTGCATGCCGTCGCCGGGGAGCTGGCGGTGTACGCGGCCGCAGGCTGGCTGGGGCCTGCCGAGGTGCCGGCCCTGGTGTCGATGCCGGCCCGGTCGTTGGCCCGGGCACTGGCCCGGCGCGCCGGGGGCCGGGCGGCGGGCAGAGCGGTAGCCCTGTACGAGGCGGACGCGGCGGCGTTGGCCCTGCTGCGGCACCGGGCACGGCACGGCGGCCCGGCGGGGGAACCGGATTTCGCCGGGCGGGAACGGGAGTTGCTGGACCGGCTCTGGTCGCGCCAGGCGACGGCGGGGCCCGCGCTGGCCCGGGCGGCGGCCCTGGAGGAGCTGCTACCGCCCAGGCTCCACCCCCTCGGGCCGGTCGAATCGCTGGAGCGGGTCTTCGTACCGCCCGCTAGACGGTCAGGCCCTTGGACTCCAGCCACGCCAGCGGATCCATCGTCGAACCACCCTTGCGCACTTCCAGGTGGAGATGGGGTCCGGTGACGTTGCCGGTGGCGCCGACGCGGCCGATGGTCTCGCCGGCGCCGACCGAGCCGGAGGTCACCGACATCGAGGACAGGTGGCAGTACCAGATCTCCGTACCGTCTTCGAGCTCCAGCACGATCCGGTAGCCGTACGCGCCGGACCAGCCGGCCGAGGTGATCTTCCCGCCGGCGACGGCCTTGACGGGGGTGCCGGTCGGGGCGGCGAAGTCGAGGCCGGTGTGGTAGCCGGAGGACCACATGGAGCCGGCGACGCCGTAGTGCGAGGTGAGGGTGTAGGCGGAGGTGGGGAGGGAGTAGCTGCCGGCCAGCTTGGCGAGCCGCTCCTGCTCGGCCTTGGCGTCGGCGGCCTCCTGCGCCTCCTTCGCCGCCTTCTCGGCAGCCAGGCGGGCGTCGGCGGCCTCCTGCTCGGCGGCTTCCTTCTTGGCCTTGGCCTCCGCGGCGGCGGCCTCCTGCGCGGCGCGCTCGGCCTCGGCCCTGGCCTGGGCGGCGGCGGCGCTCTCCTGGGACTCGGCCTGCTGGAGGATGCGGCCTAGCAGGGCCTGGCCGGCGTCGGCGTGCCGGTCGGCCTGCTGCGCGATGATGCCGGTCGCGTTCGAGGAGTCCTCGGCGTCCGCCGCGGAGCCGTGGGCGTCCGCGTGGTGCGCGCCGCCCCCGGCGGTGCCACCGATGACGAGGTCGGGCAAGGAGGGTATGGAGATGGCGACTTGGGGCCGGTCCTGCGCGGTGGCGATGCCGCCCGCGCCGACCGCCGCGATGACGCCGACACCGAGGACGGTGGAACTGCGGGCGAGGCCTCCGCGCTGCTTGACGACCCGGTGCTTGCCGCGGAGCGAGCGGGCGGAG
The DNA here is from genome assembly GCF_040612395.1 of Streptomyces sp. NPDC006430. Lineage (NCBI taxonomy): Bacteria > Bacillati > Actinomycetota > Actinomycetes > Kitasatosporales > Streptomycetaceae > Streptomyces > Streptomyces sp. NPDC006430. The sequence continues at coordinate 232,145 of NZ_JBEXQA010000009.1, read as the reverse complement.
TCCTCGGTGGGGTTCCACTCGCCCCATGCACCGGCGGTGGGTTGTTCCTGGAGTTCGATGCCTTCGGGGGCAGGCACGTTGGAGGCCACCGGGGCACACTCCTCATTGACACGCACGCGCACGGCGCCGCCTCTTGCGACGGCTGGGACGACCGCGCTGCGTTATCGAACGGTAATAGACGGAGGGGAGTGATTCCAAGCTGTTGCGATTGATCGTTAGCGGCAATCAGCCACTCTCTGCGCACCCTTGACCCACGCTTATGCCGTTAAAGCGGAGCAACTGGGGCGAAAATCAATCAAGATCCACATCTCTTCGGCCACGCGCACTTGTTGACGACCCGTCATAAACCTTGCAGAGAGCACCCCATGCCTCACGCAGCGTTACGGTGCGGGCACGGGCACGGGCCGCCTCCGTTCGTGCCGGCACACCCCGGGCCGCCGCCGGCGCGCTCCGTACGGGGCGTCCTGGACGGCGTACAGGCCCGCCGATGAAGGCGTCGCGGCCTGCGCGACCGCGTACCGGGCGGAGAGGTACAGGAACCCCGATGCGCTCGGCCGGGGCGCGGCACGGTGTGCTGGGCGGCCTCCGCAATGCCGCGCGCCGAGGCGAGCCGCTCGCCGCTGCACCGTACGACCCGGCCGATCGGGTGAGACCGCCCCGGGCGACGACGAAGGCCCGGCTCCCCAAAGGGAACCGGGCCTTCGTACTGAGTAGCGGGGACAGGATTTGAACCTGCGACCTCTGGGTTATGAGCCCAGCGAGCTACCGAGCTGCTCCACCCCGCGTCGGTAAACACAACCCTACGCCATCGGCGGGACGGTCTTCACCAATTGACGTCCCACCCACCCACCGAGCCGGGGTACGTGCAGGTCAGAGCCTTATAGAACGACGGAAGACGCTTCGAGCACCTCCGCACTCGACCCGGGCCAGCATGGAAGACGAAGCACCCCGCCTGGCCGAAACCAAACGGGGCGCCACACAAGCCGCAGGCCACGTCGGATGAGAAGTCGGAGTATGGCGATGCCTGGTTGACCGCTCCGGCGGCAGGTAGTCGGCCACGCGGGCGCGGGGCCGCGGACGTTGGGCCGGAACGGTCAGTGGCTGCGCGGGGCGTACATGATCACGGCCATCCCGGCGAGGCAGACCAGGCCTCCGATGACGTCCCAGCGATCGGGGCGGTAGCCGTCGGCGACCATGCCCCAGGCGATGGATCCGGCGACGAAGATCCCGCCGTAGGCGGCGAGGATCCGACCGAAGTTGTCGTCGGACTGGAAGGTGGCCACCACCCCGTACAGACCCAGCGCGATGACGCCGGCGCCGATCCAGACCCAGCCCTTGTGCTCGCGGATGCCCTGCCACACCAGCCAGGCGCCGCCGATTTCGAAGAGGGCGGCCACGGCGAACAGGGCGATGGATCGAGCGACAGTCATGCCGGGGACCCTAACGGCGGCTCGCACCGGTGATCTTCAACGGGGCGGTGGATGCCCGACAGCCGCATGCGTCGCCCTCACCCGCGCTCTTCGCCGCGCAGGAGCAGGTGCGGCGCTGCCCGAGCCACCAGGTCCCCCCGGCCAGCACGGCCAGGACGACGGCGAGGGGCCGTCGGCCAGGTCAAGAGGCGCAGACGGAGCGATTGGGGCCGGGACAGCGAAGTCAGACGCCCGGCGAACAGCTCATCCCACTCCGCGACCCGCAGGGGCCCTCTCTTCGGTCGGCAGCGTGCAGGACTGCGGCACCCAGGCCAGATCGTTCATGGCGATCGCTCCTGTCATCACGCCCCCGCAGCGGCCTCCGACGATGAACCTGTACCTAGGTACCGACTGCAACGGCGGCCAACGGCGAATCGAGATGGCCAACCATCGGCCGACGTCACGGGGGCTCACATCGGGCTCACCTCGCGCACGCTCTGACCTGCTCATCTGAATGTTTTCTCTTCTGCCATTACGGCGCCTACGCAGCGATGGGTACCGACCGTGCCGCATTCGTGTGAGGTGTGGGAGAACGCTGCGCCGGTTGCTCCCATCGGGCCTAGGGTTGGCCGCGATTCGGCCGGGGCTGTTGCGCCCGGTCTGGCACAGCTCGGCCCGGAGGACGTATGGAACACCTGCGGCTGCTGCGACGGCGGCCCGTACTGGTGCTGTGGCTCGCACAGAGCCTCTCCGTCCTCGGGGACCGCCTCTATGCCCTCGCGGTTATGTGGGTCGTCTACGCGGCGACCGGCTCGGCCTCGCTCATGGGGCTGGTCGCCGTGGCCGAGTCGCTGCCGTACATCGCCCTCGGCACCGTGGGCCGCCGGCTCGTCTCCCGCTTCTCCTCGTACCGGGCACTCGCATGGGTCGACGGGGCACGGGCGGCGGTCGCGGTCGCGCTGCCGTTCCTGTGGTCGCCGGACGCGCGCGGCATCGTTCTACTGCTCGCCGGTGTGCTGCTCCTCGGCACGCTCGGGGCGCTCTTCGATCCCAACCTCGGCGCCCTGGTGCCCGATCTCGTCGAGCCCGAGCGGGTGCAGCAGATCACTGGTCTCCTCGACCTCACGGGCCGCATCGCCCGTATCGCGGGCCCGGCCAGCATCGGTCTGCTGCTACTTGTCGTCTCTGAGGTACAGCTCTTCGCCCTGAACGGCGCGACGTTCGCCGTGTCCGCCGTGGCGCTGCGCTGGCTGGCCCGCCGCTACGCGACCTCGGCCGGCGTCGGGAGTGCCGAGCGCCCCGGGGGCGGGGCGCGGCCGTCGGTCCGGGCGTGGCTGGTGCTCCGTGAGCAGCCGCGGGTCGGGCTGGCGATCGGCCTGCACGGCGTAGCCCTGTTCTGCTCGGCTGTGACTGCAATCGGGATGCCTGCCCTACTCGCCGCCCGGTACGGGGCGGGCGCCGCGGTGTACGGACTCGTCACGGCGGCAGTGGGTGTCGGGGCGCTGCTCGGTAACCCTCTCGCGAGCAACCGCCGCTTGGGCGGCTGGCTGACCGTCTACTGCGGTGCGTGGGCCCTACAGGGCACGGCGACAGCCTGCATGGGCCTGGTGCTCGACCTGCCCGCGCTGCTCCTGCTCGCCCTGCTGACGGGCATCGTCACTCCGACGACAAGCATCACGCTACGGGCGCACCTCGGCGCGTTCGCGTCGGCCGAGCGGCTGCGCCTGATGTCCGTAGATCAGACCGTCATCCGTGCGGGCGGCACAGCCGGAATGCTGGTGCTGCCGTTCCTCGTGGACGCCTCGCCGCGTGGGGCGTTCGTGCTGGGAGGGGCCTTGGTCGCTGGCTGTGCAGCCGGTGCTCTACTTGTTGCTTCTCGACTGCTGCCCGTCGATGCCGTACCGCTGGTGTCCCCAACGGTACGAGGCCGAGTTCTCCCCCGCTAAGAACAGCTAGCGCGATGACGTGGCTCGGTGCTGGTGACCGTGTTCATCACGCAGCGTTCCCTGTTTGCGAAGTGGGCCGTCGAGGTGAGTCCGCGTACTGCATTAGATGCCCTCCCCGCTGCTGTCGGCCCTGTCGTCAAGGTGTGCCATCCGTGCGCTGCCCATGATGTCGACCGAATCCGACGGCATGAAGGAGCATCATGCGGCCTGTGCGCATTCTGCGGTTGCTACTGGGGGCCGTGCCCCTGGTAGCAACTCTGGCTTTCGCCCCCGGCGCCGGGCACGCCCGGGCAGCGGACCCCGGTGGCCAGCGGCCACCGGTCACGACACCGGCGGCAGGCCCGCCGGGGAATCCGGGACAGTCCATGCGCGTATGTCCGCCAAAGCCCGGCCGCGCCGCCTGTCAGTCCCTGCTCCGGACCGACATCCCGCCGGTGAGGAGCCTGACCCCGAGGGTCACACCCCAAGGCATCACGCCCAACGACATCCGCAGTGCCTACCAGCTCCCCTTCGGCGGCGGCCGGGGCCGGACGGTGGCGATCGTCAGCGCCTTCCACTACCCCACCGCCGAAGCCGACCTCGCCGAATACCGCCGCCAGTACAACCTGCCGCCGTGCACCACCGCCAACGGCTGCTTCGACCAGGTCTACGCCACGGGTAGCCAGCCGCCCGTCGATTCCGGCTGGGCACTGGAGAGCGCCATCGACATCGATGCGGTCAGCGCGTCCTGCCCCGCCTGCCACATTGTGCTCGTCGAGGCCGAGAGCAACGTCATCGCTGACATGCTCGACGCCGTGACCGTGGCGCGTACGGGTGTGGAAGGTGTCTCGCCGCCGGCGAAGTTCATCTCCATGAGCTGGGGTGACGGGGAGAACCCCGTCCAGCCGTTCATCGACCCGACCTACTTCGACTTCCCCGGCATCGCTTTCGTCGCGGCCTCCGGCAACACCGGTGGCGTCCCCGACTGGCCCGCCCTCTCCAAGTTCGTCACCGCCGTCGGCGGTACCCGCCTCAACGAGATTCCGAATCCGGTTCCGGGCCCGCAGCGCAACCGCCCCGGCCCCTGGTACGAAACCGCCTGGTCCGGCTCCGGCTCCGGCTGCACCCAGTTCCAGCCCAAGCCGCCGTGGCAGACCGACACGATCTGCCCCAGCACCCGCACCAGCGTCGACGTCGCCGCGGTCGCCGACCCGATTACCGGCTTGTCCCTCTACACCACGACCCCCACACCCAACAACGAGACGGGCTGGCTGGTGGCCGGCGGCACCAGCGTCGCCGCACCCCTGGTCGCCGGCATCTACGCGCAGGCCGGCAACCCGGGCCCGAACGACCGCCCCAACTCCTACCCATACGCCCACCGCCGGGCGTTCTGGGACATCAACGTGGGCACCGCCGGTGCTTTCTCCGCACTCATCGGCTACGACGCCCCCACCGGCGTCGGCAGCCCCCGCGGAGTCCGCGGCTTCCGCCGCTGACCTCATGCCGGGCGGCCAAACGGCGGTCGGCCAGGACAGGACCTGGCCGACCGCCGAACTGTGCCTTTCCCCGGCCCCCGTCACGTTGTGAAGACGTGGCGGGGGCCAGAGTCTTGCAGAGGGGCTACGCCGCGGGCGCCTCCGGCTTCCAGTCGGCAGCGTCGAGCGCAAGCCAGTGCTCGACGGTCACGTTCTCGAACGGGACGCCGATCTCCTGGTAGATGCGGGTGTGCATGGCGCCGAACCAGGCGCCCCGACGGTCGTCGAAGAACGCGCGGTCGTACCAGGCGACGCCCAGCAGGACCGTCCCGCCGCCGTTCTGGTTGTCCGGGTCGGCCTCGAAGTACGTGCACTCCCAGTCCCAGAGCATCTGCTCATCGGGGCGCGAGCGCAGCCGCTCGTCGCTGGCGCGCAGGTGCTCGATGCACCGCTCGACGGTGACCGCGTCGGGGCAGTAGTACCGGCAGTCGCTGAACGCCACGACGCTCTTGCTGCCGCGCCGAGCGGGGTCGACGTCCTCGCCGGTGAGCACCCGGACGGCCGATTCGGGCGCCGGCGGTCGTGTTGCTGTCCGAGCGGTGCAGGAGCCGGACGTCCATCAGGCATGCCTGCCCGGCGTCGAGTGGCAGCCATAGGCCGTGGTCGTGCGGTCCGTTGGGCATGCCCTGCACTCCGAGGGTTCTGCCTCGGCGGGCGCTGCTCGTCTCGCGGTCGTTGCCGAGGTAGCCGCTGGTGTGTGAACCGGGGATGACCTGCAAGCAGCCGTTGGCGCTGGTCGCGTCGGTGATGGCGAGCCAGGCCGCGACCGAGCGGGCGGGGTCGAGCTGCATCCGTCGGTTGGTGCCGTCCTGGTGCCAGGGCACTCGGAACTCACGGCCGGGCCACTTGATCAGCAGAAAGGTGTTCTCGACGGCGACCGCCTCGCCGATCGTCTCCTGCACGGCGGCGAGCAGTCCGGGGGCGCGTACCGCGTGCGCGGCCCACTCGAAGCGCAGGTGCGCGTCGAGCACGACCTCGGTCCGCTCGGCGCGGTGCTCGGCGATGACCTCGGCAGCTCGGGCGCGGGCTCGGCTGTTGGGGTTCCATTCCAGCCCAGTCCGGTATCCGTCCTCGCCGAGCGGGCTCGGTCCCGTGTGGTCGCCCTCGACTCCGAGACGGTGAAGGTGCTGGCGAAGCACCGCACGCGGCAGATGCGGGAGCGCCTCGCGTGGGGCGAGGCATACGCCGACACCGGCCGCGTGTTCACGCAGGAAAACGGCGAGTGGCTCCACCCGGCATGGGTGACCGACCAGTTCCGGCGGCTGGCTGCCGAGGCAGGTCTGCCCCCGATCCGGCTGCACGACCTGCGCCACGGCGCGGCAACCCTCGCACTCGCGGCCGGCGCCGAGATGAAGGTCGTACAGGAGATGCTCGGCCACTCCTCCATCACCATCACCTCGGACACGTACACCAGCGTCCTGCCCGAGGTTGCACGGAAGGCAGCTGAGGCGGCGGTGAGGCTGGTCCCGCGGCAGGCCGTTCGTACCGCCGGGCTCACCTCGGGCTCACATCAGGCCATCGGACGCCCCGGGCACAGCAAAGCGCCCCACCCGAAGAAGTCGGATGGGGCGCTGAAGCGCAGGTCAGAGGAGGCTTCCCCTCGCCCGCGAGCAGTAGGCCATGTCGGACTCGAACCGACAACCAACGGATTAAAAGTCCGCTGCTCTGCCAATTGAGCTAATGGCCCTCACGTGCTCACACCAGAGCATAGCCGGAGACCACGGGCCAACCGATCGAGTATCGACCGACCGGCCCCGTCACGCTCGGATCGTGGCGTGTCCAGGGGTCACCGGGGCTCCCCGTAAGGATACTTGGCGGTCCGGGTGGCGCGATCGCTCTGGTCGTCTGGCCGCCGGGGCGGTTCGTACGCGAACAGGGCCCCACGACGGTGTCGTGAGGCCCTGTCAGGCAGTCAGCTCAGTGGCTGGGGCTGCGATCAGCCGTTGCGCTTCCAGCGCGGCTTGTCATCGCGGCGGCCACCGAAGGAGCCGGTCGAGCCGGAGCCGGACGGACGGTCGTCGCGACGGAAGCCGCCGGACGGACGGTCGCTGCCGCCGGAACGGAAACCAC